>CAZGYZ010000194.1:0-4493 GCA_964530675.1 uncultured Nitrospira sp.
ATCTGCCCCAGTCCCTTGCCCAGCGCCTGATACAGGCGGGCCTGACGACACCCACCCCGGTGCAACAGGCTGCCATTCCACTGGCGCTGAAAGGCCAGGACATCATGGCACAAGCCAAAACCGGGAGCGGAAAAACGCTGGCGTTTTTGCTGCCGATTATCGAACAAGTTATGCGACGGGAGGCTTCTGCGCCAGCACCAGGCCCCTACGCCAAGTCTGGACCGGGCCATCTTTCCGGTCCGAAATTCTTGGTATTGGCACCTACGCGAGAATTGGCGCTTCAGATCGAGATGGAGCTGCGCAAGTATGCTCCGATGTCCGTGACCTCACTGTCTGTATACGGTGGGACGCCGATCGAGCGCCATTACCGCGCGCTGCAGCGACCGCCTATGGTGGTGGTCGGTACACCGGGACGGTTGCTCGACTTGGCCGGTTCCGGCCACTTGAAGTTAGGTGGCGTGACGTTTCTTGTGATGGATGAGGCGGATCAGATGTTGGATCGCGGGTTCCTGCGGGATATTCAGCGGATCATTCGTCTCCTTCCGGTCGAACGCCAGACGCTACTGTTCTCTGCCACATTTTCCGGGGAGATTCAAACGCTCGCGCAGACCATGCAACGTAATCCCGCTCGTATCTCGGTCGATCCGGGGATCAGTACACCGACCACGATCGTGCATGCCTACTATGTCGTGCCGGGGGATCAGGCTCGTACGCAACTCGTGCATACCTTGCTCCAGAGCGTGACTGGCGGGGGACGGTCGATGGTGTTTTGCGATCAGAAGTATAAGGTACGGCGGTTGGCGGCTCATCTGGGGGGAGAACAGGCTTCGGTCGGCGCGTTGACCGGTAATCACAGCCAAGCGCAGCGTGAGAGAACGCTCGGCGCCTTTCGGGCCGGCCGACTCCGGTCGCTCGTGGCGACCGATGTTGCAGCCAGAGGGCTCGATATTCAGGATGTAACCCAAGTGATTCACTATGAGTTGCCCACCAATCCGAATTCCTATGTCCATCGGACAGGACGAACCGGTCGAGCAGAGAAGGAAGGGGCGACTTACTTGATTCTTTCTCAGTCGGAAGAGCGAGAGTATCTTCGAATGGTGAGACAATTACGAATCGAGACGAAGAAACTCGCGCTTCCTGTATTTGCTGCTCTCCCTGCGCCGGCCCCTATGCCAGTCAGCGAAGAGCAACCTCGCCACCATCGGCCCCGCCGAAGTGCTGAACCATCTGAGCGGCGGTTCCGCGAGGGTGAGAACCGAGGACCTGGCCATAGGCCGGGAGCTTTTGCCGGCGGGTCGAGACACTCACGATATTAATCCGCCTAATTCACGCGAGACTTGCCAGCAAAACGTGATGGGTGAGACGGATGACGGTTCGAGGTTCGAGGGGTTCCGAACTTCGAACCCGGAACTTCGAACTTCGTGTCGCCTCTATTGCACGCCGTGCTGTTTCCGATGGTAAGATAACGACCGAAAGGTCGTCCCATGCCGCCGTTTCAACTCGAAGCCCCATTCAAGCCCTGCGGAGATCAAGTCCAGGCCATCGATAAGTTGGTGGCAGGGATTGCGACCGGACGGAAGCACCAAGCGCTGCTCGGTGTGACTGGATCCGGCAAGACCTTTACCATGGCCAATGTGGTCGCGCAGGTGCAGAAGCCTACGTTGGTGCTGGTCCATAACAAAACGCTGGCTGGGCAGCTCTATCAAGAGTTTAAACAGTTTTTCCCCCACAACGCGGTAGAGTATTTCGTCAGTTACTACGACTACTACCAGCCGGAAGCCTATATTCCCCAAAGCAACACGTACATTGCCAAGGACGCGTCGGTCAACGATGCGATCGATCAGATGCGGCATGCGGCGACATCCGCGTTGCTTCAACGGAACGACGTGCTGATCGTCTCGTCGGTCTCCTGTATTTACGGCCTAGGGTCGCCTGATGTTTATCACGAGATGGTGATATTCCTTGAAGAAGGGATGGAGATTAGGCGGGAGAAGATCCTGGCGAAGCTGGTCGAAATTCAATATGCCCGCAATGACATGGATTTCCACCGAGGCACCTTTCGCGCCCGCGGCGACGTCATCGAGATCTTTCCTGCTTCGAATGACGCAGTGTCCGTGCGGATCGAGTTGTTCGGCGATGTCGTCGACGCGATTCACGAAATCGATCCGCTTACGGGGAAGTCGCTCAGGAAGCTTCCCAAAGTCGCGGTCTACCCGAATACGCATTATCTCATTGCCCCGGATCGGTATGAGAAGGCGATTACAGGTATTGAGGAAGAATTGGACGAGCGTGTCGCCTATTTCAAGAAACAAAATCAGCTGGTGGAAGCCCAGCGGATCGCGCAGCGCACCAAGTTCGATCTTGAAATGATTCGGGCGATGGGATACTGCCATGGCATCGAGAATTACTCGCGGCATCTCAGTGGCCGCGCGCCCGGTGAGCAGCCTCCGACGCTCATCGACTATTTCCCCAAAGACTTTCTGCTGATCGTCGACGAATCCCATGCGACGATTCCCCAAGTAGGCGGGATGTACGAGGGCGACTATTCTCGGAAGCGCACATTGGTTGAGTACGGATTCCGGTTGCCCTCGGCGATCGATAACCGGCCGCTCAAATTCGCGGAATTTGAGCGTTGCCTCAATCAGGCCGTGTACGTCTCCGCGACGCCAGGCTCCTATGAGCTGGGGCATGCGGCTGGCGAGGTGGTCGAGCAGATCCTTCGTCCGACCGGTCTGATGGATCCGGTCATCGATGTGCGTCCGGCCAAAGGGCAGGTGGATCACCTTCTCGGCGAAGTGCGGACTGAAACGGCGCAGGGCGGACGTGTGCTGATTACCACCTTGACCAAGCGTATGGCGGAGGATTTAAGCGAGTATTACCATGATCTTGGCATCAAAGTGCGGTATCTGCACTCTGACATCAAGACGTTGGAGCGGGCTGAAATCATCCAAGATCTACGGCGCGGGGTGTTCGATGTACTGGTGGGGATCAATCTTCTGCGTGAAGGGTTGGATCTCCCCGAGGTCACCTTGGTGGCGATTCTCGATGCGGATAAGGAAGGCTATCTTCGGTCCTATCGGTCGTTGATCCAGACGGCTGGGCGGGCAGCGAGGAACGTGCGGGGCCACGTGATTTTGTACGGTGATGCCATCACCAATTCTATGCGCATGGCGCTCGCCGAGACCGAGCGCCGGCGTGCGATTCAGGCCGACTATAATACCAGGCACGGTATCGTACCCACGAGCATTAAGAAGGACGTCCTGTCGCTCGAATATGCCACGGCGGAAGTGAACGATATGCAACTGGATTTGGCTGCGGAGTCGCCGGCGATCTATGGAGCAGAGGAAGCGACCGAACAGATCATCAAACGGCTGGAAATGGAAATGAAAGCCGCCGCCAAGGAGTTGGAATTTGAACGGGCCGCAGCCTTCCGAAACCGGATTCGAGCATTGAGGCTGAAGGAGTTAGAGCTGAAGTCGGAGATATAGCCCGGTCTGTCTGGTTCATTTGGTTTGTTTTGTTTATCTGGTTGGTCTGGTTCAACCAAATAGACAAGACAAACCAAATAAACCAAATAACAGTCTTGTGCTGCTAAACATTCTTGTAAAGATAGATGCCCAAAAACATGCCGATGAGGCTGAGGAGGTTGATCTTGGTGAGGAAGCCAATGGTGAACTTAATGAGGACCAGATCGATGGTCAGTGGCTCGGTGATACCAAGGACATAGCTGGTGGCGAAGATCGATTGAATTGTGCCGTGCGGGGCCATGACCCGGAGAATTTCTCCCAGTACTCCACCCAATAGCCCCCCGATGAGTATGAAAACGATTAGAATCAGAGGTGATTTTTTCACGGCATCCGCCTTATAGCTCTCTGCGTAGTCTTACGGAGGTATCGTCGGACCTTAGCGAAAGGTCGACGACATGTCAATAAAATGTACGTTCCGGTTCCCTTGACTTCAAGCTGCCTCGTCCTTTAGACTCCCCGATGCTCTTTTGCTAGAGTTTTCTAGGCGATCGGAGATGTGGGATTAAGGCTTCGATTGCCTTTTTCTTTGTGACGCTATGCTGGACGCTCTCAGCGAAAAATTCGAAAATATTTTCAAGAAGCTACGCGGTTCTGGAGTTCTCACTGAACAGAACATTGCGGAAGCGTTGAAAGAAGTTCGTCTCGCGCTGCTCGAAGCCGACGTCAATTTCAAGATCGTCAAGGACTTCATCGAGCGGGTTCGCGTGAAGGCCGTTGGACAGGAAGTCCTCAAGAGTTTGACGCCTGGGCACCAGGTCGTCAAGGTCGTATGGGATGAGCTGCGGGAGATGATGGGCCGTGAGAGAGCCGGTCTGGCTTTGGCATCGAATCCCCCTACGGTCGTCATGATGGTGGGGCTTCAAGGCGCTGGAAAGACGACGACGTGCGGCAAGCTTGGACGGTACTTTAAGGCTCAAGGGAAACGGGTTCTCCTGGTTGCGGCAGATCCTCGTCGTCCGGCAGCCG
>CAZGYZ010000195.1:0-4472 GCA_964530675.1 uncultured Nitrospira sp.
ACGCCATGGTGCCTATTCTTGTGAATGGTGTGCGGTGATTCTGTGGAATACAGCCGGCAGTGTCAAGCAAGCAGAGCGGGCGAAGTAGTCAGAAGTCTTTGGCTAGCCCGCATGATTCATGAAGGTTCGTCGCGAAAGCGTGCAGACGCGAGGCGAGACGGGCACTCGGAGCCGTGAAGCCCTGAGGCATACTCGTGCAGTATGTCGAAGGGCTGAACGGCGAGACTGCCCGTCACAGCCGCGTATCCGCGCTTGCAGCAGAAGCTTCATGAATCATGCGGGCTAGGGAAGGGTCCGGTGAATTACTGGGGTTGGGATGGAAGCAAGGAACGGCTGCTCTCAGGCGCAATCAATTGAGTTTTGGGAATTGCTGCAACAACATCGTGCAGGGGGTCACCTTCTTGATCTTTGCCGTCTTGCCCGACACTATACATCACACCCTTTTGCTGATCGACCAGCATAGGAAGACCGGTAAAGGGATCGTAGTGAGCCTGTCCTGCCTTTGCGAGGCGCGTGAGAACATTGCCCTCTTGTGCCCCTCGTCTGATCCAGACTTGCAGGCTCGCCAGGCGAAGCCGCGCATCGGTCTCCACCATACGCCCAACATAGGGATCCCATGATGGGAGCGGCTCGACTCCGATGATGTGTTCGATCGGGTTCGCCACGTAGTCCACCACGCTGACCGCGGAAGTCCGAAGAAAGCTGGACGGTTTCGGTAAGCTGGTATAGCGCCCTTCCGCCACCGCTTTGCTCGCTCCCTCGTAATAGTCCGCATAGGCATTGGCTCGCTGCTGCAGAGGAAGAGGCATTGCCGCCGCCAAGGCGACGTATAGGGGGCGATCGCCCGTCTTGTCGGTCTTCAAACTCGTCGTCGCAGCCTTCGTCGCCCATAGGAGATGGCTCTGCATAGGCCATCGAAGGGATAACTCAACCTGATCGAGGGGACGAACGATCTTGCTAAGTCGGCTGAGCGCTGCCCCATCGAGGTCTTGATGGGACAAGAGCCCTGACGCGATTGCGACGTCGTCCTGAACTGCCGTTGCTGCCAACATCTTCACCATCAAGGTCTTCGACTGCCCCAGCGCAACACGCCACGCTGCCATATCAGTCTCCAGCCGTTCGAGGCCTGTGTTGGGATCCTGTGCAAACCCTTCTGCCAGATACAACCGATGGGCCAACAGAACATGGGCACAGTTCGGACTCATGATTTGTCCGTGCCCCGCATCTTCAAACGGCATCGACAGCCACTGCTGGTAGCGCCGGAGGGCGATCGCTTCTTGACCCGCCCATGATCGTACTGCTGCAGCCTGCAGCGTCAGCTGTGCCACCGGGTTGGCGCTGGTGAACCATCCACGGACCACGTTGGTGGAGCTCCCTGTCGTCGCCCCTTTCCCCTCATCACCGGCCATGCAGGCGCTCGCGGTCTCGCGATCGCTCCCTTCCACCTTGCGCTCGTAACCGGCTTGGAGCGGATCCTGCTCCTGAGAAGCGTCGAAGCCGAGCAGCAAGAAATACCCGTTTTTTCTTGAATCCGTGAGCGCTGGGGGAGGACTCGCTGTCAGATCGCGATAGACCGGCGACGGAGGAGCTTCCATCACTTTCCATGCCAATCCGACCGCCCCGATACCGACAGCCACGAGCACAACGCAGGAAAAGGCCAACCACGCACACAACAGGACAATCGATCGCGTCGTCGAAAAACAGGATCCAATAAACGACGAGATACCGATGCGGACCCGCGCCACTCGCGAAGTAAACCGAGGGCGCGACCTGGGCAGCGCCGAATGATCCTGCGTATGAACCTGGGGTTTTTCTCCCGTTGAGTCAAAAAGAACATCAACCGCCGACGCGGCGACCGAGAGCGCAGGTTCTGTCTTCGAGTAAGCGGCTTCGATGCCGGGATCCTGCCACGTCGCGGAAGACGGCGGAGGAACATTCACAAACGTGATCGCTTCACTCGCCCGAACCCACTCCGGTTTCCTATCTTCCTGAGGAGCAATTGTTTCCAGGATAGGCGCGACCGCTTCAACGACACGATTCGCCTCCGAAGGAACCGATTCCCATCCACCACTACGCGATAGCTCAGCGACCGCATCAGACGGTGTCTCAACCTGCGGTAACGGAGCTGGCGGAACGACTGGGGCCTCCCCCTTCTCCTTGTCCCAATTTCGCTTCTTTTCAGACGGGCGATGGGGCTGAACCTCGACTTCGCCAGTGCTCCAATGCGACGTTGCGTCCATCGCGGCAGCGGATGCAGATAACGTATCACTCGGCGCTGCGGAGAGCGGAGGAGCCTCGGCGACCGGCGACAGTGGGATGGGTCTTTCATGGCACTCTGTGGAAACCGGTTCAGACGCAGACGGTGCGTCCGGGATTACGACTGAAAGTGAAGGCTCCGGAGCAGAGATTTCCGGTGCCGGCGCCTCGGGCTGCGGCTCCATAAAAGATGGGAGTGAAACCGGTTCAGATTCACGAGCTGGCTCGACCGGCTCTGACAGAGGCGGCACCGATAGGTCCACCTTGAAGGAGCTTGAATCGTCGCTCGAAAAAGTCGGGGGCTCCTCTGGCCGCGAGGGTTCTTCCGAAAGAAGAGCCGATGGCGACGGCTGGGGATCGTTGAATGAGACGAGCGGTTCAGGAGTTGATGTACTGGATGGGGAAGAGAACTCTGGTTCTGGCACTGATTCTGGTTGAACTGATTCTAGTTCTCTCGCATCCTGTAAACTCGTACCAGGCTTGGAAAGTGCGGCAGGCGAACTCGGCGACAAGGTTCCTCCGGCAGACTTCCATGTGCCGTCGAAAACGGTATTCCATGAAAACGGGACCGTGGGCGAGGAGTCAGTGGGAGACGGGGTCGAGACTTCTGGCTCTGGAAGTGCTGCGGGAATCGTTGACGGCTCCGCCGTAAAGATCGACTCACTAGCCTCCGTTAAATCTGATCCGGGGGCTGGACTCAACAATTGCGCTGTTACAAGTTCAGGCCGAGATACTCCCTCCGATAGAGCCAACGGAGCCGGCGATGGAGCTACTTCCTCAATCCTGGTTGTGGAGTTCTCTACCTGCTCCCAGGGCATGGGAGCAGACAATCCCGTCGATTCGACGGAAGAGGTGATGGCTTCCTCAACCTCTGCTATGCCCTCCTCATCCCCCATCTCATCATCGCGGTCTCCACTCGACGGAGGCTGCGGCTCGACCACTGCCGATGGCAATATTCCCTGATCGAGGAGATTTGCCTCTTGGGTTTGCCCGGTAGGTTCGGACGGCGGAACCTTCAATTCCTGTGGAGCCAAACTGACCGGCGCCTGGTCTATTAAAACGTCGGAAACATCCAGCGATTCGAAAACGGGATTCGACAAAGTGGGGGAGGAAGACTCCTGACTCGTGGGAGCCCCGTCAAATTGCTCCCACGGCATCACATCAGGAAGGCTAGATCTTTCAGAGGTGGCAACGGCTTCATCCTGGGGCTGCGATGCATGGATTTCCGGTGACGCCACTGAGGCAGGAGCCGACGGATGAGGCGCAAGAAGTTCACCTGTCTGTATGTCGAAGAGCGAGGCAAGCTGACAGGCCACAGCGCTGGCCGGCGCAAGCTCTCTTATCTTGGCATAGAGCTGAGACGGCTTCTTGGGATTTTCAGAGTCTGCATCCTCGATGAGAATATCGATGGCCTTGCCCAATTCGTCCACCGCTGCCACGGCATCTCCCTTTTCCTCGTACACATGGGCCAAGAGTTCGAGGAACGGGACGCAACGAGGTCCGGCGGCCAAGTATTCGCGCAACAAGGATTCGGCCAGCCAGAGGTCTTGTCGCCCGATCGCCTCATTGGCGAGGGACTCGAACGCTTGCCGAGCCGTGACAAGACTACCAAGTCGTAGATGCAGCGTGGCAAACAGCCGGCGCGCTTCCATGTTGCGAGGATCGAGTGCGAGCAGCTCTTTCAGCGCGGTAGACGACCGGCCATACTTGCCGGTGTTCATGTTGGTGATGGCTTCCTCGAGAAGCGCGCTTTTCTTGCTATAGCCGACAACCCCCTGCTTGTGTACGCGGGGGGGAGTCTTTTTGTCAGTTTTTTGAGGGGGTTTCTTATCGGTCCGCACGTTATAACCTTAGCAGATCATCGAGATATACGAGGTGGCTCCGCTAGCCACTTTGCACCAGAATTCGCCTCCGGTCTGTTTTCACGATCTTGAGGGGAGGGCAAACCAGACAGAGACCTGCAATCCTGGTGCCATTTTGATCTTCTCGGTCGATGTAAATGTCCTTTATTGTTAACCTGTTGGATGAACCCCTCTCCCTCCTTTCCCTAGTCATTTTTCAAAAATGAACAAGCCCGTCAAGAACCGCCGCCGGGAGTACCTTCTCTTGGAGCGACAAGGGCGAGGTGTGATTCGAAGTTCGAAATTCTGGGTTTAAAGTTCCGGAAACCTCGAACTTCGGACCTCGAACCGTCGTCCATCGCACCCGTCTCGCTT
>CAZGYZ010000196.1:0-4472 GCA_964530675.1 uncultured Nitrospira sp.
CTGTCAGCCTGGCGGTCTTGCTGCCGATCCGCTTGCCGATCCTGTTGTCTGTCAGCTTGGCGATCCGCCTGCCGATCCGCCTGGCGATCTTCCTGTCGGACATCCGCTTGCGCGAATACCACATTCGGCAGGACTGCAGGTGCCGCCACGGCCATGACTATGCCGGCGATCATTCCGGCTTTCAAGAGACTGTTCTTCATGATGCGTACTCCTTCTATATGAGAGAATGGGTTATAAGTGAACGTCGCGGTTGTTGCTGGATGGCGCCAATCCTGCTCTCTCAACTGGTGGCCCATTCCAACTCAACCTGTCACTGAATAAGACGGGGGGATGAGGGAAAAGTAAACGAACCGTATGCATTGCTCAAAAAAAACAACAGAGCCAGCCGCTGGAGGGCGGCTGGCTCTGCAGTCCCGAAGAAAGAATGATTAAAACGTACCGGCGAGTATAGCGGGACTCAACCCGATCTGGATGGTTTGGCCACCGGTGACCACCGGGACTGCCTGCCCTTCCTGTGTGCTGAGATCCATTGCACCGCAGAGGAGTTGCTGGGCTGGAGCTGGACAGGCCGCGAACGTCACGTTCCCCACCCAGACGCCATTCACAAAAACAGCCTTGAGAGATTGGGTGGCATTAGGAAGATTTGCTGCCTCCAGGTTGAGGCGCCGACGGTTACCACTCTCCTGATAGGAGGCCCTGCCCGAGGCTGTGCCGGACACCATCTTGGCCTTGAGCTGGACGCCTCCTTCGTCGCCGCGCTCGGCGAGGGCTAGTCCGGCCGACAGAGTCATCATGCCGAGGAAAACCACGCTGCTGACTGAACCCGCGAGGGTCTGTGAAACCTTCATGATAGAACCTCCTTGTACAATGAGTGCTGTAGTCAGTCTCTCGCCTGGGTCGGTGGAGCCCTGCTGATGGCTCCCTATGGGATGAGACGAGTCTGCGGTCGTTTCGTAAACGGGATTTAGCTGGAGGGTATGTCCCAGTCCAGAGGGCTGTCTTGACTGTGGCAGGATTGCTACAATGTCCGGAATGAAGAACCAGGTAAAGCAGATCGTTTCGCTGAGCAAAATGCCTATGCGGCAGGGGCATTTATTGAAACAAATCTGCAGACTTGCAGACGAGCGAGACCTGGCTGTCTATCTTGTCGGAGGAGTCGTCCGCGATCTCTTGCTGAAACGGGAGAATTGGGATCTTGATCTTACGGTAGAGGGAGATGGGATCGTTTTTGCACGGCTCGTGGCAGACCGGTATCGAGCTGGGCTGGCGGTGTTTGAGCGGTTTGCGACGGCGCGACTCACCTTTCCGGATGGGCTGAAGATGGATATCGCGACGACCAGGCGAGAGTCCTACGCGCAGCCCGCTGTGTTGCCGACGGTTCAGCCTGCCTCAATCGAAGAGGATCTCTATCGGCGGGACTTCACCATTAATGCGATGGCAGTACAACTCAATTCGGGGCAGTTCGGTCGCCTGCTCGATGTCTATGGAGGGCAGCGTGATCTTCGTGCCCGCACGATCCGCGTGCTCCATGCGGGGAGTTTCCAAGACGACCCCACACGTATCTTCAGAGCGATCCGGTTCGAACAGCGGTTCGGTTTCCACCTTGAACGCACCACGTTGCGCTTGCTGGCGCAAGCGGCCTCCACGAATCTGATCCAGCAGCTCTCCGGTCCTCGATTGCAGAACGAAATCCTGTTGCTGTTTGCCGAGCACGATCCGGTGCGCGCGATTGCGCGGCTTGACCAGTTGAAGTTGCTTCGCTTCCTCCACCGCCGTTTGTGCTACAGCAAGAATGTGAAACAAATAGTCACTGCCGTTCCCAAGGCGTTCGGCTGGTGGGTACGTCGATTCCCGGACTCTGCGCTCGACAGGCCGATCATCTATCTGATGGCCTTGTCGAGCGAGGCCAGTCAGGCTGTCGTGGCAACGATGATCCGGCGGTTAGCGCTTTCACGAGAACAGGCGAGGAAGGTGAGTGCTGGAGGGCGTCTGGTCGATCATACGCTGAAGAGACTTACCAAAGAAGGGCCGATACGGCCATCGAATGTGTATCGCCTTTTGGAAGATTTCTCGGACGAGGTCCTTGTGCTGCTTCTCGCGAAGCAGATGAGTAAGCAGCAGGGGGTGCGACTGAGCCTGCTGAGACGACGCCTTACGGCCTATATAAAGAACAAGACAATGAAGACGGCACTGACCGGGCGAGATCTTCAAACCATGGGGCTGCAGCCGGGGCCGCAGTACAAGACGATCTTGGGGAAATTATTGGACGCGCGTATTGATGGAATGGTCACAACCGAGGCAGAGGAACGGGCCCTAGCGCACAGGCTGATCGAAAAGGCCGCCCTGTGATCCGTAAGAAGTGAAAGGTGAGAAGTGAAAAGTTTCGAAGGAATGGCATTCAGCGGTCCTAGAATTAGCGTTTCACCTTTTACGTCTTACTTTTCACGGTTCTTGAGAGCGACTTTTTCAGCATCCTGCCTAATTCAGTGAGGTGATGGACAAAGACACTTCATTCGGCAGCAAGAGTGTCACGTTCGCCTGGTGAGTGGGGTCTGCCTGAATGAGGGCAAATAACGGCACCGGCTGTGGCACCTGGCTCGGTGGCAAGGCCAGTAGAACCGGAAAGTCGAGCAGCGGTGACACCGTTGTCAGACTGGCCAGGCGCAGGCGAAAGGCCATCAGAATGTCGCGCAATCTGCTGGTTTGATCCTTTTCCGGGAGCGCTTGGTTCGTGACGATTCCCACTTCCCAGAGCGGTCGGGTGATCGTGACAGGGAATGTAATGCCGAGCTCCAGGGCGGTGGGAGTCACGTCGATCAAGATCCCGGCCTGAATCGCTGCTTTCCGGTCGCGAATGGTTTGGCGCGCTACCGTTTCATCCAGCAACTCTTGCCCGCCGGCATGTTCTAGCGCGAGAGGTGCTTGAGCCTGGAGAGGCTCGCTCTGCGCGGAGAGAGTCATTGCAGACTCCTCGACATCTGAAGGAGCGGGAACCTCCAGGTCTGTGTGAGGCAAGGCCTTCACGATACCGTCGTAGATCGCTCGGGCTGAAGCGGACCATGCCTCATTAAATGGACGGCCTGTGAAGGCCGCATCGGCAGCTTTCTTCTCGTCGTAGGTCAGGGCTTTGGGTGTTGGTGTGTTAGTCATGGTGCTAACATAAGCCCCTTTGTCGGGATGTCAAGGACTGGTACGGTTGACGCCGACTTGAAATACTTATTCCGGCAGGGGTTTACCCTTGGTCCCGGTGCAAAGAGTAAGACTGTCAAGCCTGCCAACCTATTACCCCCCATGCTATAGTCGCCCGCCATGGCACGAATCGACTTTTATCGGGTGTTGGGGGTTTCGCGCGACGCGTCCGACGACGCGATCAAGAAGGCCTACCGGAAGCTGGTTTTCCAGCACCATCCTGACCGCAATCCCGATAGTGCGCAGGCCGAAGACAAGATCCGCGAGCTCAATGCAGCCTACGAAGTTGTCGGCGATCCGGAGAAGCGTCGGAGCTATGACCGACTCACTTGGGGAGATGAAATTGAGCGGGATGAAGCGGCTGACCCAGCCGTCATTCTTGACGAGATGGAGCAGAAGCTCTTCGATGAAGGGCGAAAGGAAGTGTTCGCGATCTTGGTGAAAGATGTGAAACGGATCAAAGCTGAACTCGCCGTGATTCGTGAGCGAACCGTGGCGGATCAAGGGTATGACACGTTTAAGGAAGACATAATCAAGGAGCGAGCAGCAGAGGTCATGGCGGAGCTGGTTACGGCTGAGATGGAGGAGCGCAAACAGCGGCTCCTCGACGTGGCGACGGAGATGCTGCTGTCCCAAGGCGTGGTCAAACGAGACGATAAGGGAGGGGTCAAATCGCTATGGGGACAGCTTGAGGATGTATTCCGCAAAGGGCGGATGAAGGGCTTCGCCGCCGCGCTCGAATTATTCTATGAGCGGCGTTAGCGCCGCTCAATGTGTAATGTTGAATGTTCAATGTTGAATTGAGAGGGAGAGGCCGGCCTCATTCAACACTCATCATTTAACATTGAACATTGTCAGGCCTGCGAAAGAGGGCCTGACACAAACTTGCCTGCCTGCATCACTCCGACAATCCTGCTGTGGTCTCGTAGCAAGTCGATGTGGCGGAGCGGGTTACCTTTGAACAACAGGAGATCCGCCAGTTTCCCTTTTTCGATCGTTCCTACTTGGTCCTGGATTCCGATCAAGCGTGCGGCAGCTGAAGTTGACGCGAGGATCGCCTGCATCGGGCTCATCCCGCAAGCGACCATCCGCTCGAGTTCCTGGGCGTTCTCGCCGTGAAAGTTAAAGGGCGTCCCCGCATCAGTCCCCATCGCAATCTGGATGCCGTCCCGCAGGGCATTCTTGAAGCTCATCCGATGGCGTTTCGTCATGGATTTGGCCTTCTCCAATGCGCTTTCTGGAATGCCACACCCGATTCGGCAAGCGGCAGTGGTGGCCAGCGC
>CAZGYZ010000197.1:0-4466 GCA_964530675.1 uncultured Nitrospira sp.
TTCTGGCTGACTGCTTGTTCCTCCAACAGCGGCTTCACGCGGGCGAGGTCTTGTTGCGCCTGGACGACACGCGCTTCAGCCTCCGCAATCCTGGCCTTTGCCCTTGCTACGGCAGCTTGGAAAGGAACGGGATCGATCTGATAGAGACGGTCGCCCTTCTTGACGTCACGTCCTTCCGGGTACAACACCGCCTTCAGCAAGCCGGTCACTTGCGAACGGATCTCTACCGGCCGTGAGGCCTCTGCTTGACCAATGAACTCAGGTTCATCAGGGATCGTCTGCATCGTGACGGTGATAACCTCGACCTGTGATATTTGCTGAGCCGGCGCTGAGCCGGCTTCCTGTTTACAGCCAGCCAGCCCGGCTATCGTAGCCAACACGAGCAGCGCAGCGGCATATCCGAACGGTTGAGTTCCCGAACAAACCATGTCAATCTACTCCGTAGTTCCTTGTCCTCGTCGAACCTTCTGTCGCACATCGAACTGAGCATTCTACCGGTGGGGACGAGACGGCAGCAAGCCCAGAGCCGGAAAGGTCGAGCGAAGTTCAGACTCTCTTTTTCTCAACCTTAGCCTGAACCTCAACCTTCTTCGTGCTGCATGAAGAATCGACTCGACCAGACCCCATGATCTCCTCAACGACGCACCTGGTCAAGCAACCTGCTGCAAGAAGTTCTGCGCCCTGGTGCCACAGCTTGGTCAACAGTGCCTTTCCGTCGGCATCGATGAAGGTCACGCCGGTCAAATCAACCACCGCGCCGCGCTGTTGATCCCCAGAGATCTCATGCCAATAGGAATTGAGTTCATCGACCCAAGGACCTGCAAGCCGACCTTCGAGGATGATCGACACGGAGGCCGGCACTGCATCTTTCTGTCCAGTGATCTTCAGCATATCGTGTGCGCCTTGCTCCAGACTAATGGCAAGGGCCATTCCGGCAACACCAATAATAATTCTTTTCTGACCCGTGATTCGAGAAGCCACCCACAACAATTCAGAATGTCCCCGTTTCTGTTCCTCACGAAGTGCCTGGCTTTCTAGGAACGGAGGACGGCCCACCGATTACGCAGCCACTTCGATCGTATGAGCTTGTACCCGAGCCAGGCTACGACCAGTAGGCCCAGCAGCGGGACGGCCACGGTGCGGACCAGCTTCTGATAATCAGTCATGTGGACCCGCAAGAGATACTGCGGGCGCCGCATCAGATTCTGCTTCTCCGACGCAATGGTGACCGTGTACAGGCCCTCATCCAGCCTGACTTCGCCTCTCAATACTCCATCCTGGTGGGTGCTCGGCCGAATATCTGCCACAATCTGATCCTCTGCCTCGGTACTCCCGTTCCCCTTCATAACCCGCATCCCAATCGGTTCGTTGCGCAGCGCCGGGTCCACAAGATCGACGACTAGAACGGTGTCGCCTTCCTGGGGAATGTCCGTGCAGTACTGATCTTTCAATTGGTATTGCGGCTGATAGGCGTTGAAATGTACAACCCTCTCCCCGACCTGGCGCAGGCACGGGTCGTCTTCTCCGTTCACTATTCCATGTGCCGCGGCGACGCCGGGGTGGGACAGTACGGCAAGAAGCATGAGCCCCGTCGCGCCTATTCCTGTCACGTGTTTCATCATGGCCAAACCCTCCTGTGTAGAATCGAGCGACGCAGCGATACGCCCTGGGCAAAGTGCACACGTGCCTTCATCGTTTTCCTTGGCATAGCATGTAGGCCCCAGCAGAGCGACCCTATTGCCAGTACCACTAAGATCATCTGGTCCATGCTGTCCTCCTCATCACCGCTGCAATCCAATGTATTCTTGTCACCCGTCTCTGTGGCTCACCGAGCAGACAGGCCCCTCCGGGGTGTAGAGAGGGGCCTATCTACCTCAGCGGAAGGCGCCGTGCGAAGTCTCGGCACCCACCTCGACGGGGAGAAGAAACCGATCTCCGTTTTTTTGCTGTGCTCCTCGGTTGCGTAGGATAACCGGATCGATGACCTCGCCACATTGCAGGCAGCGCTGAGCGCGGTAGTCCGACAAATCCTCGCACCACTCGGCAACCATGAGTCCGCTGCATCGCGGACAACGATCCGCGCTGTGGGTTCTTGCCCAACTTCGAGCCGCAGCCTCAATCGATTGTTGCTGTGTAACCGCCAGTGCCGTACCCATCGAGTCCTCCGTCAGCGATCCACCGGTTTACCTCACGCCATTTCTAACGAGGTCTAGTGGCAACTCGCGTTCCAGCAGGCTCTCGCTCGAATTGGATCATCGATGTCATTGACATTGGAGGGGATTGAGCAGTTCTGTCCGGGAATGTCTGTCGCGAAAAAAGAGGAGTGCCGAGAATGATCTGCCGATATCCCGGCAGATGCCGAATGATCGGCGGGGTTAGCGTGGTCGTGAAATATTGAGTTTCTGCATCTTGGATTGCAGGGTCGTTCGCTTCATCCCAAGCCTGGCAGCAGCGCCTGCAGGACCACCGATGACCCATTCCGACTCGCGAAGTGCCTTGAGAATATGTTCGCGTTCGGCTTGTTCAAGCGTCGTAGCCCCGGAGTTCGTGACGTGACCCGGCGTCCGCTTTAATTCTGCGAGCGACACAAACAGATCCGGTCCTTTGGTAAGAATCACCGCTCGCTCGATGAAATTCTCCAGTTCCCGCACGTTGCCAGGCCAGGGATAGGCTTGAAGCGCTTTCATGGCCTCCGCCGGGATCGACTCGATGCGTTTCTTCATCCGTTGAGCGAATTTCTGAGCAAAATGTCGGACCAGCAAGGGAATATCTTCCGTTCGATCGCGCAGGGGAGGGACGGTAATCGGAAAGACCTTGAGCCGGTAATAGAGGTCACTGCGAAACCTTTGTTCTTCCACCATTTGGCCAAGATCGCGATTGGTTGCGGCAAGTATGCGAACATTGACGTGTATTGTCCTCGTGCTTCCCAATCGTTCAAATTCCTGTTCTTGAAGCACGCGGAGTAGCTTCACTTGAAGCTCCAGGGGAATTTCTCCTACCTCATCGAGGAACAGGGTTCCACGGTCAGCTAACTCAAACCGGCCGACCTTGGAGGCAATCGCGCCGGTGAATGCGCCTCTTTCATGTCCAAAGAGTTCGCTTTCCAACAGCCCCGTCGGAATCGCAGCGCAATTGAGCTTCACGAATGTTCGCTCTCGCCGGTTGCTGAGATTGTGGAGCGCCCGCGCCACCAGTTCCTTCCCACTCCCTGTCTCGCCCAAGATCAGGACCGTCGAATCGGTTGCCGCCACAGTCTGGACTTCTTTGAGCACCAGCTTGAGAGCCCGGCTGTCCCCGACGATTTCCTCGAAGTTGTACGATGTCTGAATTTCCTCCTCCAGGTACAGCTTCTCCTTCGCCAGCTTGTCCTTCAGTGATGATATTTCCTGATAGGCGATGGAGTTCGCAACGGCGAGTGCAACTTGATTGCCAATCCAGCTGAACAATTTCGCATCATCGTCGGTGAACGCATCCTCCTGCATACTGACGACACTGAGCGTGCCCAGTGCTCGCCCGTGCGAGATCAGAGGCACCGCGCAGCCCGACTTCAGACCTGCGGCTGCCGCTCGTTTCATAATGTCTGCAGGGAATTCGGTGAGGCTGAGACGTCTGACATGAACCATCTTCTGAGAAGAGAAGGCTAACCCGTCCGGGGTTCCCTCCAACGGAATGGGATCACCCGCCTCGACAAAATCTTGATTGGTAGGGAAGTCCATCGCATGGGCACGCAACTGGCGTGTCGCGGGATCATAGAGACAAAACCACGCAAAATCGTGTGGGATCACACGACGAAGGCAGGCAGAGATCGCTTTCAGGAGTTCTGGTAATTCGAGGTGCGAGACGATGGCGTTATTGATTTCCAACACCAAACTGAGCCGATCTCGTTCTCGAGCCAGAGACTGCTGCGCTGCTTCCGTACTGGCGAAATTGAGCACGTTGTCCACCGCCACGGCAACCTGTTTGGCAATCTGCTGGAGAAATTCCAGGTCCGTTTCACTGTAGGCCTCTTTCCGTAAGCTCAAGAATCCTAACGCGCCCAGCCTCCGCACTGCCGTGGTCAGGGGAACGAAGCAAAATGAATTCGCTCCGTCCTCCTTCATGTGCCCGACAACCTTAGGCCAACGACGTTCTTCGGGAAGATCTGGCACGATGATGGGTTCCTGCGTCTGCCAGACCAATCCTGCAGGACTCTCTTCGAGCGGCCCCTCATGGCCGCCCACGAGATCGGCAGGCACGTTCGCCTGAATGGCGTGCAACCGCATCGTGTTTCGGACAGGATCGTGTAAAGACAGGGCGACAAAATTCACATGGACGACCCGAGGCAGGCGCTGGGCAAGATCTCGAAAGAGTTCGTCGAGGTCGCGGTGTACGGAGATAGCCTCGGTAACTTCCAGCAGAGCTTGGTACCGCTCGGAAAGAGTTTCGCAGGGAGATGCGGGATGCTGATCCATAGGTGGGCAGTATGG
>CAZGYZ010000198.1:0-4412 GCA_964530675.1 uncultured Nitrospira sp.
CACGAGCACCGATATGCACTGAATGATGCGCCAATCAGAAGATTGATCGGGAGAAATGGCAGCGCCGTGAGGAAATGTGCCCCGGCAGACTCAGACCAATTGTGGCGTTCTTACTCAACGCTCTAAGGCAGGGCGCTGCCCGATGGCACCAACGTCAATCATACGCTGGTCAAAGACGGCGCATGTTGGTGGTACAGAAAATATGCACCAGTTGATACGGTGCTGGAAGGGTTAGAAACAGAAGCGCGGGAGGCGAGAAAAGGCGTGTGGGCCGATCCGCAGCCGGTGCCTCCGTGGGAGTGGCAGAAGAGAAGATTGCGTTAGTGGACAGGCTTATTGTTTGACGTTGGCGCGCTTGGCTTCAGTCTGCGTCGCTCTCAGCGGGACACGGATTTTAGGGCCAAAATAATATTTATTCTGGTACACCGCCACCAAACCACGCTCGCTCGTGCCGACAGCTCATTATCGCTTCTCGCAATTGAAGCCATCGGATAGACACCTCCAGTGTTTCCTTTCCCCTATCTAACATCGCCATCGACCAGGCAATGGATTTCTCTTGCGTTCACTGTCCGCAACACCCGCCTGAAAATATTTGCCGCTGTTGAGAGACACTCCAGCAGCGTTCGCAGAGTTCAATGGTTGAATGGGTAATCCCATCGATAGATGTGATTCGATGCTGGACCATCGTTTCACAGTCAGAGCAGACACCCGCGAGTCGAATATCTGCCCTACACTCTTGGATCAGCATATGACACGACCTTTGTGTTCGGACGAACGCATCGATTGCAGACGGCTGACATGAACTCCTGCCCACCTTTGAGACTCACCAGGTTTCGCCACAACCGAGTCGAAAGCGACTCCGCCTTGGCTCGGTATAAGTCCCATTGCATCTTACGTAACTGTCCATTCAATGAATCCACCGTTCGCTCCAAGTCGACAAGCCGCTCTATCCCTACGAACCTTCCTGCTGTGAGCATCATGTCCTCCCTTCTTTCATTAATAGGATGCTGAGTTTTGAGTGAGTCCCAATAACTCAGAACCCAGAACTCCTAACTCAGAACTTCTTCATTAGCCCGTACAATGCCGAATCACGCCGATGAGAATGCCTTCGATATGAAACGTATCTGACGGTTTCACGATGATCGGCTGCATCGCCGCGTTCGCAGGATGCAGCTCAATGTGCGAATCCTTTTTGAAGTAGGTCTTGATCGTCGCATCATGATTGACTAGCGCAACGATGGTCTGCCCGTTCCTGGCGGTCTCCTGTTTCCGCACCACCACAAGATCGCCGGGAAGAATGCCGTCATCTTTCATGGATTCCCCTTTGACGCGAAGTGCAAACGTATTTCCACCGCGTAACATGCTGGGCGGCACATCGGTTAACTCGCTCTGCTGCACCGGTTCGATCGGTGAGCCAGCTGCCACTATACCCGCCATGGGAATTTCAAATGATCGCCCCAACTGGGCCAACATAACCTGAACCATTCCGGGAATGCGGCGCATCCCCGCTTCGTAACGCGCGACGGATACGCGCGTGGTCCTCAACGCATCAGCCAATTGCTGTTGTGTCAGTCCTAATTCTTCTCGCACTCGCTTGAGATCCGCTGGCTTCATGATGTAACCAATGGTTACATATACTGCAACAGGCTGTCAAGTCCCTGTATTGGACTCCTAATATTGGAGTGGAAACACCAATCCAGGAGAGCGGTCTGTGTATAACTTGAGTGCAATCCCCGCCCCCAGTAATGAAATTCATAATTATGATGCAGGAAACACCTGTCTTTAACTA
Source organism: uncultured Nitrospira sp. (assembly GCA_964530675.1). Classification (GTDB taxonomy): domain Bacteria; phylum Nitrospirota; class Nitrospiria; order Nitrospirales; family Nitrospiraceae; genus Palsa-1315. The sequence goes on from CAZGYZ010000198.1 coordinate 1,790, forward strand.
GAATTTGTTGTTTCTGACTTATTTTCTTGGAAGCACCACCATATCTTGTGGTATGGAGACCGGGGGGACCAATGCTTACTTTTTAGGCAAAGACGTATTTAAGGTGGGAAAACACCCGCTATTTCGAGGGCAGGACGATCTTATGAACAGACTTATCCACAGAAGCTGGGGAGAGGTTTTTGTGAATATTTCTCTTGACCTTTTAGCCAGATCTCGGCACGAGATGCACGGCACCAGCTTTAATCGCCGCCACAACGGCTGAACCTGTTTCGAGACCAAGCTCTTCTCTAGCCCCCCTCGTAATCACCGCCCGCAGGGAAAAGCCGCAATCGACCGTGACCGTCACCAGCACACCCTGGGACAGCATCTCGGTTATACGTCCAGACAGGTGGTTACGCGCACTGGTGACTCCGCTCCCTGATTGTTCAAGCAAAACATCTTCCGCGCGGATGCAGACATATACAGCTGCGCCGCTCACGTCCGCTCCTAAACCCTTCAGCATCGTCCCATTCACCGACACGGTCGCCAGCCCATTGTCGTTCGTGACCACGTGACCCTGCACGACGGTCTCGATACCGACGATCTGCGCAACCTCCGCATTGGCCGGCCTGGAGAACACTTCCTGCGGTGAGCCGATTTGAAGAATCGTTCCACTCTGCATCACTGCAATCACATCGCCCAGCGTCAAGGCCTCAGCCCAATCGTGCGTAACGACGACAGAAGGAATGTGCAACTGCGTCAATAGGGCTCGCAGTTCTCCGCTCAAGCGACTGCGTGTCGGCGCATCCAAGGCCGACAGGGGCTCATCGAGCAACAAGAGCTGCGGTCGTCTTGCGATCGCACGCGCAAGCGCCACACGTTGCTGCTGCCCGCCAGATAGCTGTGTCGGCTTGGCCTGTTCGAGCCCCTGAAGTTGCAACAAGACGATCAGCTCACGGACACGCTCCTGTCGTGCCGCCATCGGCAAATCGCTTAATCCATATTCAATGTTGCCGGCCACCGTATGCGTGGGAAAGAGCGCATAATCCTGCGGCATGTAGCCGATCCGCCTCGCTTGCGGCGAGAGACGAATGTTGGATGCCGCATCGAGCCAGGCCGTTGAGCCGAACTGAATCAGCCCCTCTTCAGGCCATTCCAATCCGGCAAGACAACGCAGCAGGGTCGTTTTCCCAGATCCTGATGGTCCGAAGAGAATCAGGACTCGCGGAGGATCCAGCGCCAACGTAAACTGTGTCGTAGTAGTAAACCGACCGGGAAAGGTTTTGCGGCAATCAACCGTCAGCGCTGCGGCCATACAGCCCAGACCTTTCGATTCATCGCGTAGACCAGCAGCAGCACGCCATAGGAGACCGCAAGTAACAACAGCGCCGTCTTGGCGGCCCCGGCATAGTTGAGTGCCTGCACTTCATCGTAAATATCGATCGAGACGGTTCGCGTCTCGCCCTCGATGTTGCCGCCGACCATCAACACCACACCGAACTCTCCCAAGGTATGGGCGAAACTCAGTACCGCGCCGGTGATGAGGCCTGCCGTCGACAGCGGAACAATCAGACGAAAGAAGGTCTTGAGCTTCGACACCCCGAGTGTCCAGGAGGCTTCGATCAACCGGCGATCGACTTGCTCAAAGGCTGCGGCGAATGGTTGCACGGCAAACGGCAGACTATAGAGAATCGACGCGAGGAGCAGACCTTCGAAGGTAAAGGGGAGCGGATGCCCGACCACGTCGCTGTAGAATCGACCGACTGGACTGTGCGGACCGATCGCGACCAGAATATAAAAGCCCAGCACCGTCGGAGGTAGAATGAGCGGCAACGCAACCACCGACTCGACAATGAACTTCCAGCGCCATTTCGAAAAAGTGAGCCAATAGGCGATGGGCAGTCCGACGATGAGCAGCACAGCCGCCGTGAGCAGCGCGAGCTTGAAGGTGACGGCAATCGCAATCCAGTTCATCTATAGCTCGTCGTTCGTGAAGCGTTGTTCGTGAAGCGTGCCTGCTGTCATGGCTTTGCCCGGTCCCCTGGAACGACGAAGCCATAGCGTTTCATCATGGCCTGCCCCTCAACACCCTGGACAAACGAGAGAAAGGCCTTCGCACGTTCCTGGCTCTTCGCGCCCTTGAGGATCACCGCGCCTTGTTCGATCGGTGGATGCGCATCAGCTGGAATCTCCCAATAGTGGCCTGCTGCCTGCATCAGCGGGGCGAGCGCCAGCGACATCGCGATGATCCCGACGTCCGCGGCACCGGACTCAATGAACTGGGCGGCTTGAGAAATGTTCTCTCCGAGCACCAGTTTGTTTTTGACGCGATCATAGACCTGCACATGTTCCATCGCTGCCACTGCCGCCCTCCCATAGGGCGCATGTTTGGGATTGGCGATGGCAATTTTCTTGATCGTCGGCTCAAGCAAGACATCCATTCCCTTGGAGAGATCCAGGCGCGAGTCCTTGCCGGCCCACAAGACAATCCGCCCGATGGCATACTGAAAGAGCGAGCCAGGAACGGTCAGGCCGGCTTCTTCCAATTTCCTGGGGTAGGCTATGTCAGCGGAAAAGTAGAGGTCGAACGGCGCGCCATTTTGAATTTGCGCGTAAAAATTCCCCGATGACCCAAGCGACAGCC
>CAZGYZ010000199.1:0-4405 GCA_964530675.1 uncultured Nitrospira sp.
AGGCCGTGACAAAAGGTGTGATGAAACCGAATACGGCCTCGCGCCGCATTGGCCGCCTCACGCTCCACGTCAACTCCTTGTCTGCTTCCCACTCGTAATCGTTCGCACATTCGAGATGGTTCTCCCCTTCATCGGTTGTGGCACCGCAGCGCCACGGCCCGATGAAGGAGGGGTGACGGTAGCCTGGGCGCGATTGCATAACCGCAACAACACGTCTTCAAGAATTCGCGCGGGGCGCCCACCGCTTCCACCCTTCAACTTGGCATCGGCATCCAAAAACAATCGAAGCGCTTCATGCAAGTGCGGGTCAGAAAACTGATCGAGAAACGCCCGCACCTTATAGGGGTCCATACGCAAAGTCCGAGCAGCCTCCCCCTCACGGCCCCCTTGCCGGGCAACTTCCTTGACCTTCCACAGTCTCCGATATTGCCAGGCCAGCGAGCCGAGAATTCTCAGTGGAGCCTCTCCCGCTTCCAGATTCCTGGCCAAGATCGCCAACACCCGCCCGCGGTCTTTCCCGCCGATCGCCAAGGTCAAATCAAATACCGAAGCGCCAGGCTCCGTGCCGCGCAACGTCGCCACATCGCCAACAGTGACAACCTGGTCGGGCGAGACATACGCAGCCAGCTTTTCAAGCTCACGCCTGACCGAATAGAGCGAGCCGCCACACACCTCTTTCAGTAACTCGATTGCCTCCTCATTGAGCCGAACCCCGACCCGCTCGGCTTCTTGCTTCAGCCAAGGAAGCCACTGCGCCTCTCTGAGGGGGGAACAATCGACCGTCACTGCAACCTTCGCCAGCGCCTGGGTGAACTTGAGCCGCCCATCCAGCTTTGGTGCGACGAAGATCACGGACGTGGAGTCATTCGGCCCCTTCAGATAGGGAAGGATGGCGTCGCACTCCCTGGCTGGAAGCTTATCGGCCGCTTTCACTACCACTACTCGCCGAGCCGCAAATACGGCTACCTCAGAAGCACAGGTGACAATTTCTGCCCCGCTCACGTCGTCTCCATAGAACAAATCGCAATTGAAATCGCTCTCGCCCTCTCCCAATAACGCGGACTTCAGAGCACCCAGAGCCATATCGCGCAGCAAATCTTCCTCACCGACCACCACGTACAACGGCGCGAACGTACCTTGCGCGAGCTGCGCAGTGAGTTGGGCATGTGAAATAGCTGAGGCCACAGTGGATTCCGATTTATTTGACGTTGGTGCCCGTGCTGTCAGAGGCTGAGCGCTCGGTCGGCTTTGCAAGCTGCCCCGATTCTAACTGGAGCAGAAAGCGAGAAGCCAAGTCTTCAGCGATAAAACGGCCGGCTTGTTCCAAGGCCCGGTTCTGCAGAACACGGTTAAATTGCAGGTCGGGCGTCACGAAAAACTCCGAGGCGCCCTTCGCCGTTTGCGCCCACACGAGACGTTGCGTCCTGGTTTCTTCCACCTTAACGATCACCACGACCTCTGCGCGGCTTTCGAGCGTGGTGGTCTGGCTGAAACTGAGCGTCGGAAGTGTCACCGAGAGAATTTGCCCGGACAGCACAAAATCGGCTGCCTCAGTTTCTGACACGATTTGCGCCCCGCTGCCGGACGAAAACTCATGGCGCAGATAGTTGGTATATCGGGTCTCCAAGTTGGGTTCAAAACTCTTATTCTCTAAGGCCTGGATTACCAGCCGCGGGGGCGGTGACGTAGGAGAGGAGGTCGCCTCTGCCCCCCCGATCGTAGGCCCGACTCCCTCCACACGGAACTGGTAGCCGCACGCACCCAGAAGCACAAGGGACAGACATAGTGCTGAGACGTGAGCGCTGAGAATGAAAAGATGGTACACCCTCTCGTTCCGAATCGCACTATTATTGGTCTCAGGTCTCAGCACTCAGCACTTCCTTAGACGACAAAATTTATGAGCTTTTTCTCCACATAGATCACTTTTTTGGGCTCTTTGCCCTGCAACCACTCCGCAATCTGCGCAAGAGCCAAACCTTCGACCTGCTCGCGAGTGGCATCGGCTCCCACGTCGAGTTTAGCCCGCAACTTTCCATTCACCTGGATCGGGATGGTCAATCGATCGCTGACTGTCAGCAACGGATCGAAGACCGGCCAAGACTCCTCAGAAACGCTCGGTTTATGACCCAACCGCTCCCATAGTTCCTCAGCCAGATGGGGCGCGAAGGGCGCCAGAAGCAAGACGAAGGGCTCGATCAAGGATCGGGAACGCTGCTCGGCTTTCGTCATCTCGTTGGTAAACACCATCATCTGAGAGATCGCGGTATTGAACCGCAACCCTTCGATATCCTCCGTCACCTTCTTGATCGTCTGGTGGAGTAATCGTTGGTGTTCGAGGGAGGGAGTTGTTCCCGCCACAGTGCTGGAGAGCCGGCCTTCTTCATTCACCATGAGCCGCCAAGCCCGCTCGAGAAACCTCGTAACCCCTTCTACGCCCCTCGTACTCCAGGGCTTCACCGCCTCCAGCGGGCCCATGAACATTTCATAGAGCCGCACCGCATCGGCCCCGAACTGATCCATGATCTCGTCGGGATTCACGACGTTGCCGCGGGATTTTGACATCTTCTGGTTGTCTTCCCCCAGCACAATCCCTTGATGCACCAGTTTCTTAAACGGCTCCAGCGTACTGACCGCCCCGATGTCGTACAGAACTTTGTGCCAAAAGCGTGAATAGAGCAAATGCAGCACAGCATGTTCGCTGCCGCCGATATAAAGATCCACCGGCATCCAATAACGCTCCTGTGCCGGATCGACGAGCTGCCCCTGATTCTTCGGATCGATAAACCGCAGATAGTACCAGCAGGAACCGGCCCACTGAGGCATGGTATTGGTTTCACGGCGGGCTGCTGCCCCACTGATTGGGTCAGTGGTCGTGAGCCAGTCGGTTAGATTCGCGAGTGGGCTTTCGCCGTTCCCGGACGGTTTGAAGTTGTTGGTCTCCGGCAACAGCAGCGGCAGCTGTTCTTCCGGAAGCGGAAGGGCTTGACCATCGACCCACACAATCGGAAAGGGCTCACCCCAATACCGCTGACGGGCAAACAGCCAGTCCCGCAACTTGTAGTTCACCGCCTTGCGGCCCTTACCCTGCGACTCCAACCAGGCCGTGATTTTCGGAATGGCATCGTCCGGCGTCAACCCGTCGATGGTAAAGTTTCTATCCGGCGTCGTGGAATTGACGACGATCCCCTTGTCGGTCTCGATGAAGGCCTCTCGTTCAACCTGACCGCCCGCAATCACTTCACGGATCGGCAAGCCATAGGTTTTCGCAAAGGCCCAGTCGCGCTCGTCATGCGCCGGCACAGCCATAATGGCCCCGGTCCCATAGCCCATCAACACGTAATCGGCAATCCAAATAGGTAATGGTTCCTTATTTACCGGATTCACCGCATAGCCGCCGGTGAAGACCCCGGTCTTTTCCTTTTCGAGTTCCTGCCGTTGGAGATCGCTTTTTCTGGCCGCTGCTTCGCGATAGGAAGTGACCTCGGTACGGCAATCGGCGGTCGTGACGACCGCCACTAGCGGATGCTCAGGAGCCAGTACCATATAGGTGGCGCCGAATAGGGTATCGGGCCTCGTCGTAAAGATCCGAACCGTACCAGGAACGCCGGCCAGATCGAACTCGACCTCCGCGCCGATCGACCGGCCGATCCAATTCTTCTGCATCTCCAATGTGCTGGCGGGCCATTCGACCAGCTTCAAATCTTCGAGCAGCCGATCGGCATAGGCCGTGATCTTCAATACCCATTGGCGCATCGGCTTGCGCACCACGTCGAACCCGCCGACTTCACTCTTGCCGTCGATAATTTCTTCATTGGCGAGCACCGTCCCCAGCTCGGGACACCAATTCACCGGCACTTCAGCCACGTAGGCCAGCCCTCGCTCAAACAGTTTTAAGAAGATCCACTGTGTCCAGCGATAATAATCTGGGTCGATCGTGCTGATTTCGCGTTCCCAGTCGTAGGACAAACCGACACGTTTCATCTGACGCTTGAAGGTTGCAATGTTCTGCGCCGTCGTTATCGCGGGGTGAATACCCGTCTTCACTGCATATTGTTCCGCCGGAAGTCCGAAGGCGTCCCACCCCATCGGGTGCAGCACATTGAAGCCCCTCATGCGCTTGTAGCGGGAGACGATGTCAGTCGCGGTGTATCCCTCAAGATGTCCGACGTGGAGACCGGACCCTGAGGGATAGGGGAACATGTCGAGGCAATAGAATTTTGGCTTGGCCCGGTCATCAGCGACGCGGAAGGTCCGGTGCTCCTCCCAATAGGCCTGCCACTTCACTTCGAGGGCGTGATGATCGTAGGTCTTGCTCATACTGGCACTGATTTCCACTTGTCTCGGAAAAGAGGATGGACTCTAACATAGCCCAGTGGGAGCAACAAGAATCGACGAAAGAGGCTAG
>CAZGYZ010000200.1:0-4405 GCA_964530675.1 uncultured Nitrospira sp.
ACGTGGGTGTCCTTCCAATCCCTTTCATCGTGCGCGTTCTGCGAGCAAGGAGGGCACCTGGCCGCTTCCTCCTCATCCTTCTGAGGCCGCGCGTTGCGCGAGCAAAGGAGGCTAACGGGCCACCCATCCCCTCCTACACCGGGCGGGGTGAGCGGGCGGGGGCTGGTCGACGACAGGACCCGCGAATCTTAACTCACCGACCCCAACTCCAATTTCTTTTCCCACTTTCGCAACATCGCGTCCCGCAATCCTTGATGCGCCGCTGCCTTCAAACCGGGATCCTGTTTCAATAGGGCAACGGCCTCCTGCCGCGCCTGCTGGAGTATATCGGCATCCCGCACCAAATTCGCGACACGAAACTCCGGCATGCCCCACTGCCGGAGCCCAAAAAACTCGCCAGGCCCTCTGATACGCAAATCTTCTTCAGCGATCACAAACCCATCGTTCGATTTCACTAAGGCCTCAAGCCGCTCCCTGGCCGCTGATGAGGGGGTAGAGGGATAAGGGGATAGAGGGGTACCGTTACCCCCTTGCCCCCTTACCCCCTTACCCCCTAAGACCCATGAGGCCATCAGCAGACAATAGGACTGGTGACCGCTTCTCCCAACGCGCCCGCGCAATTGGTGCAACTGCGCCAGACCGAACCGTTCGGCATGCTCGATCATCATGACCGTAGCATTAGGCACATCGACTCCAACCTCCACCACCGTTGTTGCGACCAGGACCTGAATCTCCCCCTTCTTATACGCTGCCATGACCTGTTCTTTCTCTTCAGACTTCATCCGGCCATGCAACAGCCCGACGCGAAACTCGGCCAACTCCTCAGCTTGCAACTGCTCTGCACCTTGCATAGCCGCCTGCAGATCGGTCTTTTCCGATTCCTCGACGAGTGGATACACGACATAGGCCTGCCTGCCGCTTCGCAGTTCATCGCGCAAAATCTGATAGGCCCGTCCACGCTGCCCGTCGGTCAGGAGAAATGTCCGCACCGGCTTTCGCCCTGGCGGCATCTGATCGATCACCGAAACATCCAAGTCCCCGTAAACGGTCATTGCCAGTGTGCGTGGAATCGGCGTTGCGGTCAGCACCAGCACATCAGGCTTATACCCCTTCTCGATGAGCGTCTTCCGTTGAAGGACGCCGAATCGATGCTGCTCATCGACCACGACGAGTCCAAGTTTCGCGAAGGTGACGCCTTGCTGGATAACCGCATGGGTTCCGATCACGACCTGTGCAGCCCCGGAAGCTACCTGCTCGCAAATTGTTTTACGCGCTGCCGCACGTCCACCACCTCTCACAAGCACCACGGAAAGTCCGAGCGGCTCCAAAAGCCCCTTCATCGTCCGATAATGTTGCTCGGCGAGAATTTCCGTCGGCGCCATCAGTGCCGCTTGATAGCCTGATCCACAGGCCAGCACCATCGCTTGCACCGCCACAATAGTTTTGCCGGACCCGACATCGCCCTGGACCAGGCGGTTCATCGGTTTGCGCGACATCATGTCCGATAGAATCTCGCGATTCACACGCTCTTGCGCTGCAGTCAACTGAAAGGGCAACGATCGATCCAGCTTGCCGAGGAGCGGCGTCTTCGGATTGAACGACACCTCCTTGACCTCTTCCTTCATGACTCGTTGCCGCGAGGCCAATGCGAGTTGGAGCACGAACAGCTCTTCAAACGCCAAGCGCCGATGCGCAGGCGTGAGGCCTCGATCAAGCTGTCCTCCATCCGTCCCAGCCTGAGGAAAATGCACGTCCTGAATGGCTTGTTGAATAGGCAACAACCGACAGCGGGCACGCAGCGGAACCGGCAACACCTCTTTCGCTTCGGCGGCATGCACGTCCAGCAAGCCTTTCATCAACGCGCGCATCTGCCGGGACGTCCACCCCTTGGTTTCGTGGTACACAGGAACAATACGCCCCACGTGCAGCGGCGCTTCGGCTTCCACGCCTACCACTTCGTATTGCGCAACCTCCATCTTCATCGCCACCCACCCCTGCGCTCCTGCCACCATCCTCCCGGTCAGCATGATGCTCGTCCCAACGGTAAAGAGGGACTCGAGAAACGGCTGGTTAAAGAACACCGCCTGGAGACGCCCCGTTGAGTCCTCCACCACAATGTCGAGGATGGTGAGGCGGCGACGGCGGGCGCGCTTCGCCTCGCTGCGGACAATCGTGCCGCAGATCGAAGCCTGCACCCCAGGCACTAGCTGTCCGATCGGGGTCATGATCGAACGGTCTTCATAGCGCCAAGGCACAGTCCACAGGGCATCCTCCACCGTCTCGATCCCGAACCGTTGCAGAAACGCTGTGCGTTTCGGGCCGACTCCCTTCGCGAAACGGATAGGCTGTTCCCACCATGCGCGCGATGGGACTTCATTGATGACAGACTCACGCACGACAATAGGCTCCGGCTCCTGCCAGGCCCGGACCGGATCATGAACGGCCTTGCGCAAGACTCCAAGAATGACCATGGCTTCCTGCAGCCGACGCTGTTGATCCTTGGCCGGAAGACGCTGCTGGTCTACAAGAAACAACTCACGTAACTGGAGCAATGCCGCTTCAACCGCCCGTGGGTAGACGCGATCGGACAGGGCCTGCATCACCTGTGAGGAGACAAAGCGATTCAGATTCTTGACGGTGGGCAGATGTGCGAACGCATCGCGTGTCGCGAATTCGATCGGACGCGCAACACGATCCAGCCATTGCTGAAACTGTTCAGAGAGGTTGGGCTCGGAAGAGCGCCGTATCACAGGGCGGATGGTATCATAGCCTCCGCCCCTCCTCAACGGCCACCCAGGGCCACAGGCCCTGGCGCGCGAAGCGCGAGACAGGCGAGAAAGGCGCGATTCGAAGTTCGAAGTTCCGGGTTCGCAGTTCCGAAAACCTCGAACTTAGAACCTCGAACCCTCCCGCGTCCCGCCAGCTCGCCTGGCAATTTGCCGACAATCCTTTGTCACTCCTGCCCAGGGTGATACAGTGGATTTCATCAGAATAGGGCCACTATGTACCGTTACAATATTTTTCACATTTTGCTCCCCATCGCCTGCCTCATCGGGCTGTTCATCGTCTATCAAGCCTGGCTCAAACCGACCTATCTCCCCACGCCGCCGCCAGGTCAGCTCGATACCGTCGTGAATGGCTCACAGGACGCGCCGCCAGAACCGCGTCGTGAGGGTCCACAGGAGCTGGAGCTTAAGCAGACTCGTCTGATCGATCCCAGCGTGGTCCCCAAAACAACCCATCACGAACTATTGGAGACGATCCGTGACGAGATCGAAAAAGAGGATATCAAGACCGCGGAAACGAAACTGGCCGATCTGCCGGCATCCATCGCAGACGACAACATCACGCGCCCCTATCTGTCCATCCTCTGGAACAATTTAGGCATTCAACAGGAAAAGCATGGCGGAACGGTTGTCTCGATCAAGGCTTTCAAAAAAGCCGCGTCGCTCGATGCGAAAAATCCCGTCATTCTACTCAATCTCGCCCATGCCTACTGGGAGCTGCGCGACCCGGCTATGACCCAGGAGTTTCTGGAACAGCTGGTCACCCTGGCTCCGAACGAGCCCTTCCCCCATCTGGCGCTGGCCGATCTCTTTCAGGGACGGGATCAGCTCGGCGAAGCGGCGCAGCATCTCGATCACGCCACCGCCCGTGCGGGCAAAGACCCAGCGATGCAATCCTATCTGCGAACCGTCACGGCCAAAGTCCGCGGAACCGAGAAGAGCGAAGCCCGACTGACCAGCCGAGACAGCGCGCACTTTACCGTGAAATTCGACGGAGAAGCCGATCAGACCACCTGGACTGCTGTGTTGGAGATTCTTGAAGAGGCCTACCGGGAAATCGGCCAAAAATTCGGGCACTTTCCATCGAAGACCATCGTCGTTGTCCTGCATGCCAAATCCACATTCCAAAGCGCGACAGGCAGCCCGATGTGGGCCGACGGCCTCTTCGATCCCGTGCTCGGGCGCATCCAGGTTCCTGCGCAGGGCGCCTTGACAGACCGTGCCTGGCTCACACGCGTCCTGCGGCACGAGTTCGTCCATGCCCTCCTGCACGACCAACTCGGCCAAGCCGGCAGCGCCGTTCCAACCTGGCTCAATGAAGGCTTAGCCATGGAATTGTCCGGAGATCGCTGGTCAGATCTCGATCAGATTATGAAGCAGGAGTTCACACTGATCCCTCTGCCTGCCTTAGAGGGGGCATGGGGAGGATTGTCCGGCGATGCCGCGACCGTGGCCTACCTGGAGGCCAACTCGGCCACGCACTATCTGATCGACCGCTTCGGCATGCATCGGGTGCAAGATCTTCTTGCACACCTCAAAGCAAAGCAGGGGCTCTCCGCCGCCATGCAATCGCAGCTCTCGCTGTCGTACGAGCAGTTCCAGTCCAGGTGGGTGGATCA
>CAZGYZ010000201.1:0-4396 GCA_964530675.1 uncultured Nitrospira sp.
CCGCTGTCCCGGACTATCGCAAGGTCGTCAGCGAAATGATCCGCGTCTGCCGACCAGGCGGACGGATCATCATGCTGAATCACTTCGCCAACGACAATAAAATCATCGCCGCCATCGAAAAGGTGCTGTCCCCCATCACGAAGAACTTAGGGTGGCGCACGGACCTGGCGCTCCAGACCGTGCTCGACGGGACGCCGCTGCACGTCGCTCGGAAACAGAATGTGAATCCGATGCGGCTCTGGGCCTTGGTGGAATGTGTGAACGGGAAGAACGTAAACGGGAAGACCCATATCAACGGCGCGAAAAACGGGAATGGCGTTGCGGCCTACGCCCATATCAACGGCGCGCGTTTACCGGAACATGCCAGTGGACAGGCGCTGGGCTAGCCTGGTCTGTCTGGTTTATTTGGTCTATTTGGTTTGTTTAGTTTATCGTGTTGGCCTGATTCAACCAAACAAACAAAACGAACCAAAGAAACCAAATAGCAGGCTTCTTCCTTCTCGACTTCAGCCTATATCGCTCGCCGTTGCCTTATCCGCCCCTCGCTGCTGCTCAAATGACTTCCAATTCTGCCATTCCCCGCCGGGAATGATCGTATTGCCCACCAGGCACTGGCCGGAGAATCGTTGGGCAATCAAGTCCGCCAGAAGCGAAAGCACCTGACCGGTCCGGCGATCCTGCACCCCACGGACCCGCAGCACCACGCCGAACCCCGGCCCATCGAGCGGCCCATACAACATACAATGAACCCCTGTAACGCCCTTCGATCCCTGCATCGACGCCGGAAGCAAATCCCCTTCCCACTGAATGGCAGGATGCCGCCCGGATGATGAAGTCGTGGCCCGCCAGGTACAAGGCACACCGGCTACATCCAGCTCCGCCAAAAGCCAGGTGACCGTCGGCCAATCCGGTATCTCACTTTGAAAGGTCCATTGAGCCACCTGCTCTAGCGACAAGGACTCGAGGCTCGGCGCCGCCACCTCCTCCAGCTGTGCTTCCTCGCACACTACATAGAGTTCGCCCTGCGGATCGAACCAGAAGCGGAGTCTCCCGTCGGTCAACTCCGACTGGATCACTCCCAGCGTCGAGCAATCGGCCCCTTCCTGTTCGAACATCGAGAAATCCGTCACGCCGGTCATCGTGAGTTTTGCGACACGCGCCATCTGGCGAATACGATAGCGAATCACGACCGTGACCGTGGTTCCCGCCGCCACCTCCCGGCCCGACGCTTCATCCAACAGACGTCGCTTCGACACCTGCACATCCGTCACATAGCCGCCGCGAAACCCGCCAGTGTGGCCCAGCAGCCAACGGAGATCCTCCACGTTCTTGATTGGAGTCTTCATGTGACGAATTGTAGCGCGGCAGGAGCCGAACAGCTAGAGGAGAGACGGATGACTCCACTACGATAAAACCGAGACACCAATCGCTTACGTAGCTCCCATCCCAATTTTCAATGGATCGTTCAGCTAGCCCCTTTCTTATGAGACAGTCCTTGCTGTCAATACTGCGACCGTGTATGTTTCCCGTTAGAAAATCCCCAAGGTACGAATAGTATACGTTCATTGTCCTCGCACGAGGTCTTCTGATGCGCGCAGTCTGTCTGCAACATGTTCCCTTTGAGGGCCCTGGCGCTTTCGCGATGGCCCTGACTGAGCGAGGCGTGAGCCTGGAACGTTATCTTGTCCCACAAGACGGGCTGCCGAAGGATGCGGGCGATCTGTTGATCGTGATGGGTGGGCCGATGTCGGTGAACGACCCCGATCAGTGGATTGCGGAGGAGACATCGTTTATCCGGTCAGCGCTTCACGCCAGCACGCCTGTGATCGGCGTGTGCCTGGGAAGCCAGTTCATGGCAAAATCGTTGGGCGCCACCATACGTTCGGGCAAGGCGTTGGAAATCGGCATGACGCAAGTCAGGCTGACGACTGAGGCAAAACAGGATCCTGTGTTCAGCACGCTGCCGGAGTCATTCGACGTCTTCGAATGGCACGGTGAGGTATTCGACCTCCCTAAAGGCTCTGTGCCCTTGGCAAGCTCCGACATCGCCCCCCTGCAAGCCTTCCGTTATGGCGCTCGCGCCTACGGGCTGCTGTTTCATTTGGAAATGGAAGAGAACGGAATCGAATCGTTGTGCCGAGAATGTGCGCCGGACCTCACGAAAGCATGCTTGGACGCGCAACAGGTAAAAGCAACAGCCCTCCCTCATCTCCCGCAACTCCATCAGGTCGCCGATCGTCTTATCGGCCATCTGCTCTCTCCACAGCGTTGATTACCTCCTTGCTCCTGAAGTAGTCTTAACTCCCTTTGTCGGAACGTCAAAAGTCATCAAGTCGAAGGTCTGCTGCAATTTTCCTGGCTTGAAGACTTGATGACTTTCTGACCGGCTGATTTACAAAGGAGAAGATCGGACATGTCTGGTTTCCCTATCGAAGTTGCCACACGAATCAAGACCCTGCCTCCCTATCTGTTTGCCGCCATCGATAAGATGAAGCAGGCCGCGATCGCCAAGGGCGTCGACATCATCAATCTTGGCATCGGCGACCCCGATCTGCCGACGCCGGCACCGATCATTGAAAGCCTGGCGAAAGCAGCCAAGGATCCCAAACACCATCAATATCCCTCGTATGAGGGCATGCTGTCGTTCCGGAAAACCGTCGCCGGCTGGTACAAACGACGCTTCAACGTCACACTCGACCCGGCAGATGAAGTTCTGACGTTAATTGGCTCGAAGGAAGGCATCGGACATATTCCACTCGCATTCGTCGATCCGGGCGATATCGTGCTCGTCCCGAGTCCTGGCTATCCGGTCTATCCTGTTGGAACCAGTTTCGCCGGAGGCGTCGCACACCTCATGCCGCTCACGAAGCAGAATGGCTTCTTGCCGGACTTGAAAGCCATTCCTAAAGACGTGGCGAAAAAGGCGAAGCTGATGTTCCTGAATTCCCCGAATAACCCGACGTCGGTTATCATGAGCAAGGACTACTTTAAACGAGTAGTGGACTTTGCACAGGAGAACCAGATCATCGTCTGCCACGACGCAGCCTATTCGGAGATTTTCTACGACGGCAACCCCCCTGCGAGCTTCATGGAAGTCGATGGTGCAAAGGACGTGGGGATCGAGTTCCACTCGCTCTCGAAGACCTACAACATGACCGGTTGGCGCATCGGGTTCGCCGTCGGAAACGCACAGGTTCTCGCAGGGCTGGGCAAGGTGAAAAGCAACCTCGACTCCGGCTGTTTCCAGGCCATTCAGGAAGCCGGCATTACCGCGCTCAATCTGGATGACTCTGTGACTGACGGCTTGCGCAAGATCTATCAGGAGCGGCGCGACACTCTGGTCCCGGGCCTCAAACAGCTTGGTCTTGAAGTCGATCCGCCTCCGGCTGCGTTCTATATCTGGGTCACGGTCCCGAAGGGATACACCTCCGCTTCCTTCACAGCTCACTTGCTGGAGAAAGCCGGAATCGTGACGACCCCTGGTAACGGCTTCGGCGCACCGGGCGAAGGATATATCAGGATGACCGTCTGTACGTCGAAAGAGCGATTGGCGGAGGCGGTGGAGCGGATCAAACGCGCTGGGTTTTAGCGCGAATGTTAAATGTGTAATGTTCAATGTTGAATTAAAGAGAGCCTGGGCATCGACATTTATCATTCATCATTGAACATTCATCATTGTCGAGCACTATGCATCGCGAGACAGTTTACATCGGGTTTGGTTCGAACGTCGGCGATCGAGTCGATTTCTGCGACCGTGCGGTGACGTTGTTGAGCCTGCTGCCGCACTCCCAACTCTCGGGGGTGTCGTTGCTCTATGAAACCGAGCCGGTGAACGATTTTTCCCAACCTGGCGATGGCTGGTTCTTGAACGGGGTCGTGCAGCTTGAGACCGATGTCACGCCGAAGAGCCTCTTGGCTATACTCCGTGAGATCGAGCGCTCGCTCGGCCGGGATGAGGAAAACCGATCAGGCCCCAGAACCATCGATCTGGATATCTTGTTCTACGGTCAACGGACCATTGACGAACCAGATCTCGTGGTGCCGCATCCTCGCATGCACCGTCGCCGATTCGTCCTCATGCCGTTGAGTGAACTCGATCCACTGTTTGTCCATCCGTTACTCCAGCGCACAATCAGCCAATTGCTCGCCGAAGCCGGGAAGCAGCCGGAGGTTCGCCTCCTGTTTCCCCAACCCTCGACCCGCTATGGGTCTCGGCCAGCTTGCAGCCCGCCTCCAGGCTCATGAAAATTATCTGCACCCCACGATCCATGACTGCATGGAGCGAAGGATTACGCCGGGAAAGGGTGACCATCGGGTTCGTGCCCACAATGGGCGCGCTGCATGACGGCCATCGCTCCCTCATTCGAGCCGCACGATTACAATGCGATGCGCTCGT
>CAZGYZ010000202.1:0-4394 GCA_964530675.1 uncultured Nitrospira sp.
CACCTGGCCGCTCCCTCCCAAGCTTGCTCGCTGTCTTTTGAAGGGAGGGTGGCCTGTTTGTTCTCTCACTGCGCGCGTCCAACGAGGGCCTTCTGAGGCCGCGCGTTGCGCGAGCACAAGAGAACAACAGGCTACTCTCCCGCTCCCCTCATAACGCTCCGAACGTCCGCTCGAAGAACTGCTTGGTGAGTATCATGTGTTGTTGGATGTCTGACTGCAAATCCCGCGCACCGGCTTTCCAGTCATCTTTCGTATAGCCGACCCTGCGGGCAAGACTGACAAACTCTTCTGAATCGTAAGGAGGGAGGACAAGATCCTTGGTGTTTCCCCTGACCATGCGTAATCCATCGACTAATGTTCGGATGAAGATGTAGGCTTTCCGGAGGCCTGCTCCATCGGCTCGCTCGACCACCCCCTCTTGCATCAGCGCGGCGAGCGCCTGCAGGGTATTCGGCGTACGCAGACTCGGGTGGTCGTGCCCATGCATCACTTGTAAGTATTGCGTGGCATATTCGATGTCGATGAGTCCTCCTGCGCTATACTTCACGTTGATTTTCCCCGGCGCGACCAGTTGTTTGAGCTGTTGTCTCCGGAGTTCCAGTGCCGTGGGAATGTTCCAGGGAGCATTTCCGTAGACGAAGGAGTCACGGTGCGCTTCCAGTCGATGGCCTAGCGCGGAGTCGCCGGCGATATGGCGTAATTTGATCAGGGCCTGCCGTTCGAACGGCGCGGCAAGCCCGGTCGGACTGTAGTAGCGACAGACCTCCTCGAATGCATTGGCCAACGCGCCCTTGCCTCCATGCGGCCGCAGCCTGACGTCGATGCGAAAGATGCCTTCTTGCTTGGCTTCGATCCAGCCCAGGAGCTCCTGCGCCAGCCGTTCGAAGTATTCGCTGTTCTCAATTCCCTGCTTACCGCTTGTTTTGCCCGATCCACCGTAGACGAACAGGACCTCGATGTCCGAAGCGTAGCCGAGCTCGCGCCCTCCGAATTTTCCCAATCCCAGGACGGCAAAGGAACAGGGTTTCCCGTTGGCGAGCCGTGGGCGCCCGTACGATTTTTCCAGCTTCGCGCTACAATCTGCGATGCTTCGTTCCATGATGACCTCCGCCAGTTCCGAGAGTGCCAGCGAAAAGTCAGGGAAATTGCTTGAGGGCTCGACGATGTGTTTGATGTCGATCCGGAACATCTCGCGGTCTTTAAACCGGTTCAACGCTTCTTTTCTCGCCTCATCTGTTTTGGCTCGTGCGACCACACGAGCGAGTTCCTTCCGGAGGGCTGCCTGTGGCCTGATCAGGGGCGCATCCTGGTAATCTGTGAGCAGCGGAAGGAGGTTGTCGTGCTGGCGTCTGAGAAAATCTTCCCACAAGAAGTCGCTGGCTCCGAGCAGTCGCGCGAGCAGCGGAAACGTCTTTTTATCGCTGACGAAGTCGAGCGCCTGGCTCCTGCCGGTCTTACCCTGGTCTTTCACGATGAGATCCAGGAACTGGTCGAACGATGCCAGAGCCTTGGCCGGATCGGAAGCCCAGGTCAAGGCATGCGTGAATTGTTTGATGAGCACGGCGGTCAGCCGAAGCTGCTGCTGATCAGCGGGGTCGAGCAGCTTCTGCCCATCGCGATTCCTGACAAAGAAACGATCGTGCAGCTTGGCGCCGTCGCATTCGATCTGGGCTTTGGTAATGTAGATGTTGCGCATGGCCAGGGCATTCGCCAGCGCATAGAGGAAGGCCGGAGTATCATCCGATTGGATGTCCATGATCGTATCTGTCGGTGATTGGCTATTGTCGAAGGTAATCTGCACCGTATCGAGCAGGCCGGTGAAGGCGCTCCGTTGCTTGTCCAAGCGTTCGACGAGTCGGCGGTTGACATATTGGCGTGCATCTTCGAACCGACCGGCATCCAGCAGTTGAATGATTTCGATGACGGTCTGTCGGAGGGCATTGTGCTGCGGCTCGGGGAAACCTGTGCGGTCTATGGGATGCACCAGAAAAACATCGACGATTTTCTTGCGGCTGAGGCCGGGCCTGCCTTTAGGCCGGTCAGCCCTTGAGAGGGTCTCCCTGCGAGGCGATGGAGAGGGCGTGGCCCCCATAAAGGTATAGATCCGTCCCTCTTCGATATTGAGCCCGAAGGCCGAGAGCACACCGCAGATGGCGGCGAATTCCGAGAAGTAATCGTAGGCGACAATACTGATTTCCCATCGGCCTGCTCGTTTGTCGAGCACCGATAGTTCGCAGGGGTGGTCTGGCGCGAGACGGCTGGCAAGCTGAATATGGTGTGCGATGGTGTCCGGTTGGAACCGCTCGAAGTACTCGGGGTCCATTCGTGAGACGAAGTCTCTGCGTACCTCATCCGCGACGTCTGGACAGAGAGAGGCCAGGGTTTTGATGATCGATTCGCGTGGTTCAGGCCCAACCGTCATAGCCCGGAGTATAGCCGAAGTGGGATTCATTGTGCGAGCGCCAAGGTATGAGTATAATGCCTGCCTATGACTACGCGCTCCAAGAAGCCGCTGCCACGTTATTGTGCCCCCCCTACGCTCGAGTGGGCTGCTCGTCCGGATCCGACCCCGATCCTACTAGCGTCCGGGCTGGAACCGGCCCAGGTTGAAGCGATTCTTCAACCCTACGGACTCCAGCGCATTAAGGATGCCGATGCGAACCTACAGTCGATGGCGGGCGACCCACACCAGCGGCGCCAGTTGGCAGTCATTCTACCCTCGTTGCTTGAGGCCATTGGGAAGACCGCTGATCCCGATCTGGCCTTGAACCAATGGGAACGTTGGCTTGCGAGCGGAGTCAGCCGCTCGGCCGTGCTGGAATACCTGCGTGGCGCCCCCTGCATGGTGGACCTGGTATGCGTGATATTCGGAAACAGTAACTCGCTCGCCTCTACCCTCGTCCGCGATCCGCTGCTGCTGTACTGGTTGGCCCAACAGAAGGTGTTGTCCACCGCGCCGACCAAGATGGGGATGGAGCGTACAGTCCGGCAAAATCTGGAGACGGTCGATGCCACGGAACTCAAATTGGATGCACTCAGACGATTCCGCCGTCGAGAGATGCTGCGCATCGGCGTACGGGATCTCCTCCGGTTAGCCGATGTGGTGGAAACGACCGCTTCTCTCTCAGACCTGGCCTCGGTCCTCATCGATGCCGCCTATCACATTGTAGATGCCGGTTTACGATCTCAGTACGGCATTCCCATGCATCGTAATCGTCAGGGGCGGTGGGTGAAGACCGGTTTTACGGTTATCGGGATGGGGAAGCTGGGAGGACATGAGCTCAATTACAGCTCCGATGTAGACGTACTCTATGTCTGTGAGTCTCATGAGGGAGAAACCAAGCCTGCTGCGTCCAGAGGCGTGAAGGCAAAGGGCTCTGTGCAGCGGGGGCTGTCCAATGAAGAATACTTTGAAATTCTCGCGCGGGAGCTGACGAAGGCGCTGACCGAACAGACCCATGAGGGGTATCTCTATCGCGTGGATCTCCGTTTGCGGGCAGAAGGTTCGGTGGGGCAGCTCACTCGCTCGCTCGATGAGTATGATAAGTACTATCGGACGAGAGGACAAGTGTGGGAACGGTTGGCCTTGCTGAAGGCCTGGCCCATCGCCGGGTCGCAGGAGGTCGGGAGATCGTTCGTCAAGCAGGTGCGGCCCTTTGTGCTGGCGTCCCTATCGGAACGCTCGGATGTCGAACAAGGGCTCGCGATCGTAGAGGAGGTCCGATCGGTCAAGGAACGAATCGACGCGAAGATGGCGGAACGAGGGCAGGAGCAGCGCAACGTGAAGTTGGGTGGCGGAGGCATCCGCGAGATCGAGTTTTTCGTCCAAACGATCCAAGCGCTTATCGGCCGTCGATTGCCAGGAGTCTTGGATCGAGGGACCATCGGATCGTTAGCGCGACTTCACAACGCGGGCATCCTCTCAGCAAAGCAGCAGGGTGGTCTTACCCGCGCCTATCAGTTTCTCCGAGACGTCGAGCATAAGCTGCAGATGGTGCACGATATGCAAACACACGCGCTGCCGGATCGGCAGGATAAACTTGAACGTTGCGCCATCCGTATGGGCTACATAGGGGCGAGTCGATCGGTCGCCCTCAATCAGTTTCAAGCCGACCATGCAGCTCATAGGACTGTCGTGCACGACATCTTCCGTTCGTTCTTCGAAACGCCAAAGACTTCCAAGTTGTTCAAGGCGATGTTGAGAGCCATCAGCAAGCGTGACAGGCCGATCAGAAGGCTGAAGGCTGAAGGCTGAAGGCCGGAATACTTCAGCCGTTACACAAACTCACCCGTTCCCATTTTCCCATCACCGAGAGAACCGCCATGTTTGTTCGTGTACTGCTGCGTGAATTCACGTAGTTCTTGACTCCTATACGTGCGGGATTAAGATCATT
>CAZGYZ010000203.1:0-4360 GCA_964530675.1 uncultured Nitrospira sp.
TAAAAAGCACAGTGGACTGTTTCTTCAAGATCGCGAGCGTGGGTATCGTACCATACTGGTGAATGGGTTGATTTGGTTCATCTGGTCTATTTGGTTTATTTCGTTGATCTGGTTCAACCAAATAAGCAAGACAAACCAAATAAACCAAATGAACAAGAGAGACGGGCGGGCGTTTTCAGCATCCTGCTAGGGATTTTCAATTGACGGAGCCGTGATACCTCCCTACTATACGGATCGGATTGAGGATGACTATGAGTGCTCCGCTCCATCGAGGATTGCGCCATGTGGCGCTGCGCGTCACGAATCTCGCGCGTTCTCGCATATTCTACGAACAACTGCTGGGGATGAAGGTGGTGTGGGAGCCGGACCCAGATAATGTGTATTTCAGCTCCGGACCGGATAATTTCGCCTTACATCAGATTCCGGCGTCCGAGATCGCATCGTATCAACCCTTGAAGGGGCAATTATTGGATCACATCGGCGTGATCCTTGAGAGCCCTGAGGTAGTCGACCGGATGTATCGAGAGGTCGAACCAAGTCTGCAGCAGCTGGGCGGGCGGGTCGTGAAACCACCGAAGCAGCATCGCGACGGCAGTTATTCCTTTTACTTTTCCGATCCTGACGGGAATGTCATTCAAGCCCTGTACGAACCTATGATCAGCCGACTTCAATGGGTGAAGGGTAAGGGGTAAGGTGTGAAGTGCAGGGACAAACCGTCATAAGTCTGATGCGGACATCTCCTTACCCTTTACCCCTTGATCCTCACTGGTTATGAATATTTGGGACAGTCTTCCAAAAAAACAATATCTCAGCCTGGCGCCCTGGGCCTGGGTTCAATTGGAGAGTGCGGAGCCTCTGGGGCCCTTTCCCTTTATTGCAGGGGTGGCGCCTGAAGTCGTCGCCAGTCTCCATGAAGCCCATGGACTTCTCTCCAGCGCGATCGATACGGCCATCAGCGATGTCTTTTCCAAGCGGGCTCCGCTCGATGATCCCGATCGTCAGCGGCGCTTGGAAGATGCCTATGCGGAGGTGATCGGCGCCCGCCCTTATCTGCAACAGCACATTCGTTGCGGACGGAAGCCGGACGGCACGTTTCAATGGGAGTTTCCGACCGACCCGACAAAGTCTTCCACCGTCACCAACGGCGGGCTACGGATCTTCCATTCCGTGAAGCGGCAGGCTATTCCAATCGGGTTCGACCAGCGACAGTTGGGACCGGCGGTGGGGAAGGTACTGGGGTTTTTGGACGGCACGCATCAGACCGACGAGATTAGAACAGTGGTGATGACCTCGGGGCGAGATGGAGAGCGAGTGCTGACACGGTTGATCGAATCTCTTCACCAGCATGAGTGCTTGGTCAGCTCGAGCACTTCCTCCGTCAGGTCACGCTGGTTTGAGACGGTGCAAGATAGAGACACCGTCCATCTCGGTCATGCCGCGTTGCTGTATCGGCAACGAGATCAGGCGCTGTTGTTCGATCCCTGGCTGCTCCCCTGGTTTGCGGAATCCTCCGTCCCGTCGCTCTGGGGATCGCTGCTACCTAAACCGGCTGCCGTCTTCTTGACCCATGATCACGACGATCATGTGGATCCTCGCACGCTCTTGCACCTGCCCAAAGATACGCCGATCATCGTGCCGAGCCGAAGGAATCGGCGTACGCTGTCCTACGATTATCTGTCGCTCTTGCGGGAACTGGGATTTGGGCATGTGATTGAATTAGCACATGGCGAAAGTTGGACCTTCGAAGGAGGAGCTGTGTACGCTGTGCCGTTTTACGGCGAAGACCCCTGCGACCTGGAGATGCCGCGCAACTGCTATCTCATCGCTGATCGCGGCTATAACTTGCTCGTGCATGCGGACAGCGGGCCGACAAATAGCGGCAGGTCCGCCCTCAAGGACGGAGTGATTCAGGCTCTCGTCCAGAAACATGGGCCGATCCCGCTGGTGTTTGCCTCACAACAACAACTGCTCGAAGTTCGTGGCCATGCAGCCCATGCGCCCTTGTCTCACCCCGGGAAATGGCTCGACGTGGGAGAAAACGGCTATCTCACGAACGCGTATCTTGCCGATGTCTGCGCTGCGGCGCAGGCCAAGCTGTTCGTGTCCTATGCCACCGGCGGCGCAGAGTGGTATCCGGACCATCTCTCGTTCATGTTCAGCCGACGGAATCCTGCCCGCACCGCGATGCTGACGGCCCACTGGGAATTGCCTGAAACTCTCAAAGATCTTCTCGCCAAGAGCGGATG
This sequence comes from uncultured Nitrospira sp., assembly GCA_964530675.1. Taxonomy (GTDB): domain Bacteria; phylum Nitrospirota; class Nitrospiria; order Nitrospirales; family Nitrospiraceae; genus Palsa-1315. Next base: position 2,247 of record CAZGYZ010000203.1, read on the forward strand.
CGGGTATCATTACGGTCATGCTTTGGATCTGTTTCGTCGCACAACCGACGGGCTCGTGGAATCGATGAAGACGGGAGAGGCCCTCACGCCTCTGTCGCTCTACCGGCTTGACCACGGGGATCCTCCGTTCATGAAAGCCGGAAGCCGCACCACACCATCTCGCTGAATCGAAAAGGACCGACTATGACTCTGCGCAAAAGTCAGCAAGACCCGATCCTCGTCACCGGTGTTGCAGGATTTATCGGCTTTCATACTGCAACCAGGTTGCTGGAGCGAGGAGAGCGGGTGATCGGACTCGATATCGTCAACGACTACTACGACGTGCGACTGAAGAAGGCGAGGCTGGCAAAGCTCAAGCCGTTCAAGTCATTTTCATTCACGAAGCTCGATCTGGCCAATCGGGTTGGGATGAAGAAGCTGTTCGCGAAGCAACCGATCCGGCGCGTAGTCCATCTGGCAGCGCAAGCCGGCGTGCGCTATTCGCTCGTGAATCCGCATGCCTATACGGACAGCAATATTGAAGGGTTTCTGAACATATTGGAAGGCTGCAGGCAAGCGAAGGTCGAGCATCTGGTCTATGCCTCATCGAGTTCCGTCTACGGCGGCAATACCCAGATGCCGTTTTCGATTCATGACAACGTCGATCATCCGGTCTCGCTCTATGCGGCCAGCAAGAAGGCCAATGAACTCATGGCCCATTGTTATGCGCATCTCTATCGGATTCCCTGCACGGGGCTGCGGTTTTTCACGGTTTATGGGCCCTGGGGGAGGCCCGATATGGCCCTCTTCATTTTCACGAAGGCAATTCTGGAGGGAAAGCCGATTGAGGTCTACAACCAGGGAAAGATGCGCCGCGACTTTACCTATGTCGATGACATTGTCGAAGGAGTGATCCGGACCCTCGATCATCCCGCCACGCCGAACCAAGCCTGGTCCGGTGACAAACCGGATCCCGGGACCAGTTCGGCGCCGGCTCGGATCTACAATATCGGCAACCATCAGCCGGTGGAACTACTGCGCTTTATCGAGGTGTTGGAGAATGAGCTGGGGAAGAAAGCGATAAAGAAGCTGCTGCCGATTCAGCCGGGCGACGTGCCGGCGACGTACGCGGACATCGAGGATCTTACGCGAGATGTCGGATTTGCCCCGGCGACGCCGATCGAAGAAGGTATCGCACGTTTTGTGAAGTGGTATCGGGAGTTCTACAAAAAGTAAGGGGACGGCAAGCCATCAGCGGCTTGCCGTCCCCTCTCGAATGAATTGATTGTCGGTTAGGGACAGCCGATCGGTATAAATCCCCGTCCGAAAATTCCGGACAGTGCGCCATAGCGAGCTCTGTCCTCAAACGAATAGCTTGCCCCGCGTTGATTTCTCCCCGACAAGTCTCCGCCATACGAGGGATCTGTCCCGGCAAAGAACCCGCCACGGGTTTTCTGGTTGATGTGGAGCCACTCTCCATACATGGAGCAGACTTCAGCTTGAACGGATCCCGACGAGGCGATGCTGGCATGCCAATCTTTGGCCCAATCCGGGATGGTTTGTCCGCCGCCTGCCATACCGGCCTGATTGTGGTCGGGGGTCGGAGGAGTATTGTAGCGAGGAGCCGCGGCCACGGTGGGGCGATAGATCGGCATATCGTCCAGCGAGGGCACGATCGACAGTTCTTTCAGCTTCATCAGTTTGCAGCCAGGCACATCTTTGTTGGTATAGAGAATGCTCCCATCGGCTTGAGTGCATTCCCGCATCATGAACGGATCGAAGCTGACCGTCGTATCGGAGAATGCCGACGTTGAGAACAGGGTGAGGATCGTTGCTGCAAACATGAGCACACGGGTGGGCTGCATAGAGCACCTCCCTTGAGATGGTGGAACAGGCAGGGATTGCATCGTCGTTCACCCCTTTTTGAATTATACTCACCAAGTGTAGTGACAAGCTATTCCACCAGGGAGAACACTGTCTATTCGTCTTCCGAGGGGGGTCTGGCTACCAACGGATGGCCTGTAGATGGCTCAGATGGCTAATTGGCCGAGATCGATGGTTCGATCGATTCAGGGTGTACGCCTTCTAAGTTCGGCAAGACGAGATCGGTTTCCATTGAACAAACAGCTTTGCCT
>CAZGYZ010000204.1:0-4356 GCA_964530675.1 uncultured Nitrospira sp.
GGGAAGAATCGTCGGCAGACGTTTCGCCAACATCGTCTTGCCAGATCCGGGCGGTCCTACCATCAAGAGATTGTGACCTCCAGCTGCAGCGATCTCCAGGGCGCGCTTTGCATGGTCCTGTCCCTTCACATCGCCATAGTCGTCATCCTCAACGGGGCGAGTGGTGAAAAATCTGTCGCGGTCTGCGTGAGCCGGCTCCAGCGACACCGTGCCATTGAGAAATCCCACAGCTTCGGGGAGTGTGTGAAGCGGATAGGCCGTCATACCCTGTACCACGGCCGCCTCCAGGCTATTCTGAGCCGGCAAGAGCAAACTATGGTTGGGCCGGCAGGCAATCCCGATGGATAAGGCGCCGGTAATCGCCTTGATATGTCCGTCCAGTGAGAGCTCTCCGATACAGACTCGGTTTTGCACATTCTTGGAAGGAATAACTTCTTCTGCGACGAGAATCCCAATGGCAATGGCCAGATCAAGCCCAGCCCCTTCTTTCTTAATTCCTGCGGGAGCAAGGTTCACCGTGATTTTCTTTGCCGGAAAATGGAAGCCCGTATTCTTGAGCGCGGAACGGACGCGATCGCGGCTCTCCCTCACGATGGCATCGGGCAGGCCGACAACTGAGAACTGTGGAAGCCCTCCGGCAATATCGACTTCCACGTCGATCAAATGCGCATCGATACCGACAAGTGCGGCACTCAGAACTTTTGCGAGCATGAGAACTCCGGTGCAAGGCCTGGAGCTGGTGGATTATAGGAACCGCTTCGAATCGTTGCAATCGAAACAATGAAAAATGACGAGAAAATGGTTCCATTTCCCTGTCGACTGCACACAGTTCGAGTGGTCGCTCACATTATTCATGACGGTTCATCATGACTTCGATCCAACGCTCGTTCCTCGTAAAGCGCCCCTCGGCAGACTCGGGACGCCCTGCGCCCGTCGCAGGGCGAATCTCGCATTTCAAGGAATGTTTAATTGAACATTAAACATTGAGCCTTACGGGTACTGTCACTTCACACGCAGAAATAGCGAATTTGTGATTGCAGCAGAAGTATTCATGAATAATGCGGGCTAGCACCCCCCTCTCTCCTTCTGTATAATCTCCCTCCATGTCTATCCAGCCTCTCTCCTTACGATCAAGCCTGGTAGCACATGCCTCACACATCCTGTCGCCCAGCCCAATGCCGATGTGTTTACTCCTAGGTGGTTTGATTATTGGGACAGGCAGTCCGATCTTGGCCCAAATGCCTGGCCGTGCAACCATCCCATCTGGACCAGTTGGAGCAGCGATGGCCGTCCTTGCAACGCTGCAAGATGCCAATGTGCTTCCACCCGAAGGGACTCCCGAAGCAAATCGTGTCATTAAGTCGGTCATCCAATTTCAATCAGTGTTTCTAAAGACCAGTGATGCGGCTGTGCAAACATTTTTGAGTCACGCATTTGCGGCACAGAAGGGCAGCGATGTAAACGAAGCCGCGTCTCAATTCCGCTCAACAGGCTGGACGTCGAATACGCTTGAGGCGCTGAGTGAACAGTGGGGCGTTACGGCGATCGATCAGCGAGAGCAGTTGGCGCCCGGCTTCGGCCAATTCAACGTCAGTCCTGCAGATTTTGATTTCTTGATGGAACTTGTTGCGAGGGCACGGACGGCCTTGGAACAACGGGGACAGAACATGCATCAGGTGTTTGCGCAACGTCGGCGGGAGATGCCGGGAAGCACACAATAACTGCAACAGGGAGGACTCAATGGCAACGAAAGCCTATATCCTAATCAAGGTCAAGGCCGGGAAAACAAAAGATGTACTGCAGGTGCTCAAGCGCCTTACCGGCGTCGAGCAAGCCCACTCCTGCTTTGGACGGCCAGATATTATTCTATTCATCGCGGTCTCGGACGAGCGCGCCCTCTCGGATGTGGTGATTACAAAAATCCATCAAGTCGAGGGAGTGGAAGAAACCGATACGCATATCGTCGCGGATGCATAGCCGAGGGCCCAGCACTGTCTGCAGTCTTACAACTGTAAGGTGTGAAAGCGCGAGGGCCGGCTGGTCTTTATTGTTTATTTGGTTTGTCTAGTTTGTTTGGTTGAACCAGATAGACCAGATGAACAAGAAAACCCCCTCGCCTATTCCCCTAGTCTTGCGCGGCGATCCTACTCGCGAAGTGACGCGACGCTGACAGGGGCTCCACCAAGTTCTGCCGAACGGTAACAGGCGTCGGCCACTTCGACGGCCCGACAACCATCGCGCCCGGTAATAGGTGGCGGGCTATTCGTTACAACGGCAGAAGCAAAGGCACGGAGCGTGGCGAGGATCGTCTGCTGCGGCTGGACGGCCCATTCCACAGGAGCGATATCACCAATGACCGCGCTCACCCGCTGATGAAACCAATCGGCGGTGATCTGCCCCTGGGTTCCCACCCACTCCGTTCGCGCAACCCGTCCCGCTTCGACTCGTGCAACGTCGAAGATACATCGCAGGCCGCTTGTAGTCTGTGCCTGCACGATCGCCAATGTGTCCGGTGCTATGCACGGAAGCTGGTCCAACTCGCAGCGGACGGCGACCACCTCCTCGCCGGTGAGAAAGGGCACCAGATCCAAGAGATGAACCCCAAATTCCAAGAGTGCCCCACGCTGACCTGGCGTCGGTGACCTGAGATGGCCGCTGGCTCTTGCTTCAATCCGGCTCGTGAAGGTGACGTACCGAAACCGGCCGATCTTCGGCAAATGTTCTTTCAAAAGAAGTATCGCTGAATCGAAGCGCAAGGTCTGTGCGGTCATCAGCAACAGACCTGCTGCTTCTGCTGCCGCCACCATCATTCGTGCTTCACGGCCTGTCGGCGCTAATGGCTTTTCGATGAGGATTGGCTTTCGTTCCTTCACAGCTTCTAGACAAATCTCTAGACAAAGCGCCGGAGGGGTCACCACTACGATGGCCTCTACCGTTGGATCGGCAATCAAGGCACGATAGTCTCCATAGACAGGGATGTCCGCCGTCGAGAGCGAAGGCAGTCTCTCCCCTATCCGTTTCCGGCAGAGAGCGGCAAGGCTTACCCCTGGCAGATCATGCAGGAGATGGTGGATATACCGGCTGCCATGACGTCCGGCGCCGATGAGACCTATTCTAAGCGACATAGTCGTCACATCCATCGTGAGGGAAAGAAAACTATAATCACCATTGAATACAGGGTCAACTAAAACTCAACCCTGCCCGCATTATTCATGATAGTACTCGAGAAATGGGAGAGTGGCGCGCGACTTCCGTGACGTGTGAGCCCCGTCCCTGCCTGTCGCGCTTTTCCCGCTAGTCTCGCCCATCTCGCTTGACTCAGGCATCGGATTGACAGCCCGACAGCCCGGTCCCTATAGTACCGCGAATAGTATCACGCTCTGTTTGAATAGGGCCTATCCTGCAAAACCTTGATAGAAAAGAGATTGCCGTAATGACATCGACTATCGCTCCCTTTACCTTGGATCAAATCGGCACAGGCACCGCTCGCTTTCCGAGCGGCATCGCCATTCCGACACTGACTGATGCTGCCGCCGATCCCTACATCCAGACACGCGTCTCGAAACATGTGCATGTAGACTGTATTCAGTTTTGGCCTCAGGAAAAAGGTCTCTACCCCGGGCTCGTCCTCTTGCATGAAGCCTGGGGGCTCACCGCACAAATCAAGGACCTCGGAGCCAGACTGGCCTGCGAAGGCTACGGTGTGATTATTCCGAACTTATACGCACGGCTGGGTGGCATGGTCACGGCCAACGCAGAGGTTGCAGATGCGCTCATGGGCAAACTGAACGAATCACTCGTACTACAAGACATCAATTCTTGCTGTGAGTTCTTCAATACGCGCGACTACATTAAACGAAATATCCATGGCGTGGTTGGCTTCGGCATGGGTGGATCCTATGCGCTCCGGTTCGCCTGCCAACGGAAACGGCTTCGAGCCGCCGTTGTCTATTACGGTCGAGTAATGCAGCCTGAAACCACACTCAAAGATTTATTCTGTCCGACACTCTATCACCAGGCCGGTCAGGATCAATGGGTGCCCGGTCAGGATGTAGAACGGCTGCGCGCTGCTGCAGCTGAGTATCACAAGCGCGTCGAGATCAGGACTTACCCCAATGCTCCCCATGCGTTTTGCAATGAACAGCGCGTAGAAAACTATCGTGCCGACACAACGGCTGAGGCCTGGGAGGCAACTGCCGCGTTTTTGAAGACCTGCTTCCAAGGCACTTAGCAGGGTGCTGAAAAAGACCGCCAGCAGTCTTGTTCATTTGGTCTATTTGGTTTGTCTGGTTTATTTGGTTGCATGAGACTAACCAGATAGACAAGACAGACCAGATAACCAGACAGACTGAGCCC
>CAZGYZ010000205.1:0-4351 GCA_964530675.1 uncultured Nitrospira sp.
AGTCCTCGCGCACGGAACACAAACGCAAGAATCTCCGCCACCGCACGGTAGAGATCGGCGGGAATCTGCTTGCCGACGTCGACGAGTTTATAGAGGGTCCGAGCCACGAATTTATTCTCGACGACGGCCACCCCGTGCTGCCTGGCCACCGCACGAATCCGTTCCGCGAGGTGACCGGCGCCCTTCGCGACGACGATGGGCGCAGACATACGCGCCTGGTCGTATTTGAGCGCGACGGCAAGGTGCGTCGGGTTCGTCACGACCACGTCCGCTTCCGGCACGGCCGCCATCATGCGTTTCCTCATCATGTCCCGCTGAACGCTTCGCACCCGGCCCTTGAGCATCGGGTCGCCTTCTGCGTCGCGATGTTCTTCTTTTACCTCTTGAACGGTCATCCGCAGGGACCGCTCCCACTCCCACCGTTGATAGAGAAAATCTACCCCCGCAACCACGGAGATTGCCCCCACGATCACGGCTGCAGTTTTCAACGTCAGCCACCCCATGGCCGTCAGAAGACCCCATACGTCGTAGTCCACCAACTCCGGAAGATACGGAAGATCCTGTCCGAGCACGAAGGCGCCGATGCCACCGACGATCGCAATTTTGAGCAACGATTTGATGAGCTCCGCAACAGACCGAATGCTCACGATGCGGCCGAACCCCTTGATCGGATTCAACCGGCCAATGTCAAACGGAAGGGAGGACTTCCACAGCAATCCGGTCTGAGCGAGAGTGGCTCCTGCGCCGACAAGCGCCAACCCGCCAAGGAACGGCAGCAGGAGCAACAAGCTCGTGGACCCTACATCAATGACCAAGGAGTGAAGCTGCTCGATCGTCAAGCTGGCATGCACCACACGGTCGAACGACCTTGTAAGACCCACACGGGTGATATCGGTCAACTGATGTATCCCCGGACCGGCAAATAGAGCCATCAGGCCGATGCCGGAGAAAAGCAGCGCCGCAGTGGTCACATCGCGGCTCACCGCAATGTTGCCATCCTTGCGGGCATCCGCTTTCCGTTTCGGAGTCGCCGGCTCCGTCTTGTTGTCGTTACCTTCAGCCATGTCCCAGTATCCTCAACAGCCTCTCAATCGTGTCGTGTAACCCCATAAACTCCCGTTCAAACAGCGAGACTGTGTAGGGTAACGCCAGCCCCAAGACCAGCAGTCCCCCCGCGATCGTCAGGGGAAAGCTCAAGACAAAGACATTGATCTGCACGACGGCCCGTCCCAACATCGCCAGCAAGAGATTGATGAGGACCATGGCAACGAGCACCGGCGCCGCCAGCTTCAAGGCGATCAGAAACATATGCTGCGACAGCTGGAGCACTTCCTCGCCGAGAGCGGGAGCGAGCCTGGCGCCGAATGGCGGGATGGTGTCGTAACTCGACACGATGGCAGCCACGACGATCATGTGCGCATTCACCGAAAGGAACACCAGCGAGGCGATGATTCGAAAATACTCGCTGATCAACGACGACTGTTGGGAGGTCATGGGGTCCAACAGCTGCACCGCACCGAACCCGATCTGCATTCCAAGCATATCGCCGGCCACTTCGATCGCTGCGAACAGCAATCGGACAGCCAGCCCGATCACCAGGCCGATGAGCAGTTCGCTCGCAAGCCCGGCCGTCATTTCGATCGTGTCCTGTGACAACGGCGGAAGCCGGACGAGCGGCGTGAGGGCGATCCCCAGCATCACGACAAGCGCGATTTTGATTTGAGCCGGAACCGTCCGTCCACCCAACATCGGAAATGCCGCGACGATTCCCCCGATGCGGGACACCAGAACCAGAAAGGACTGGAATTCCGGCAAAAGGAGATGCAGTGATGGCGCCGTCGTCATGGTTCTCCCGTGATCGAATACATCGATACCAAGTCAGTGCGCATAGTTGGGGATACTCAAGAATAGCTGCGTCATAAACGACGTGAGCACGCCCAACATCCAGGGCAGAAACACAAGAATCACGCCGAACACGGCCACCACTTTCGGCACGAAGGTCAACGTCGCTTCGTTCAACTGCGTCATGGCCTGCACAACACTGACGGCAAGCCCCACGACGAGGGCAAGCCCCAGGATCGGCGCAGACACAAGCAATGTGGTTTCAATGGCTTGGCGGCCGATCTCTGTAACCATCTCAGGTGTCATCTCGCTCGCTCCTTTCGGATCTCGCTCAGTAACTACTCAGGTGTTCAGGCTGAAGGCTGCGGGCACAGGCTGAAGTGTTTGGAATTTCGAACTCCGGCCTTCAGTCTGAACCCCTTCAGCCTATCTACCTGAGCAGTTACCTCGCTCATTGAAAACTCTTCACCAGCGACCCGACAACTAAGTTCCACCCATCGGCCAGCACAAAGAGAATGAGTTTGAACGGGAGGGAAATCACGGCTGGAGGCAACAGCATCATGCCCATGGACATCAACACGCTGGCCACCACCATATCGACGATCAAAAACGGAATATAGATGAGAAACCCGATCTGAAACGCGACTCGCAATTCGCTCAAGATATAGGCGGGAATCACCACATGGATGGGAACCTGATCGATCGATTCAGGCTTAGGACGCTTGCTCAGCTCAATAAAGAGTTCAAGATCCTTGTCGCGCACCTGTTTCAGCATAAATGCACGAATCGGCTGAATACCCCTGGTCCATGCCTCTTCGTGAGAGATCTGTTCCGCAAGCAGGGGCTGGAGGGCTTGGCTATAGACAGCCTCCCCTACCGGAGCCATCACAAAGACTGTAATGAACAAGGCGAGACTGATGATAATCTGATTGGGCGGCACCGACTGCGTCCCTAATGCCTGGCGAAGAAATGAGAGGACGATCACGACCCTCGTGAAGGACGTGACCATGATGAAGAATGCCGGCGCCAGGGAGAGGACCGTCAACAGCGCTAGAATTTGGAGGACGACGGCGGTCTGCTTGGGGCCAGTCTGGCCGAGGTCGATCGTGACAGAAGGATTGGCCGCTCCGATGGCATCCTGGGCTAAGCCAAGAAACAGGCAGACCAGGGTAATCAGCAGGAAACAGGCGCGGTAGCCTTGTGGCAATCGCGCGGAAGACATCGGCAGTGGACCTCTGCGGGCGTTATCCGGCATGGCCACCTCCAGTCTTTGCCTTCCCGTCACGCACTGGAGCCTGCGGATCATCCGGCAAGACCGATCGACCGGACGTTGCCGCGGACAGAAACTGTTGGACACGTTCCCGATCCGTGATGTGGCCGAGCGGCACCAAATCCGTCGGGGTCATGCCGACAATGAGGAACTCCCCTGCGACTGATATCAGAGAAATGGACTTGCGTGGACCGATGTATCCGCTGCCGAGCACCTGGACAATCTGCGTAGACACAGGACCGCAAAACCGCGTGCCGGCAAATCGACGAACCAAGACGACGAGCCCGCCTATGAGCGCGAGCACGAGGGCCAAAGCCGACGCCATTCGTATGAAACTGTCCCAAAAGTCGATCATCTTGTCTTCGTTCCTTCAACTTGTTTATTTGGTTTGTTTGGTTTGTCTCGTTTGTTTGGTTGAACGAAACTAACCAGATGAACCAAATAAACAAAACAAACCAGATAAACCAGCCGGACCCTTATGCAAGTTGCTGAACCCGCTCGGCTGCACTGATCACGTCGGTGAGGCGAATACCGAATTTCTCGTTCACCACGACCACTTCACCCCGCGCCACCAGCTTGTTGTTGACCAGCACTTCCATCGGTTCTCCCGCGAGCTTTTCGAGTTCGATCACCGATCCTTGCCCGAGCTGCAATAACTCTCGAATCACCATCTTGGTTGATCCGACCTGCACGGTCACCTGCATCGGAATGTCGAGGATAAAGTCGATGTTCTTGGGCGCCGGGGCCGCGCCTCCTCCGTCAAGCGATGGGAATGACGCAGGAGTCGGTGGAGAAGCGGGCGAGGGCGCGTGCGTGGAAGCATTCGCTCCGGAGTTCACTACTTCGTTGTCAGCCATAGACGGTCCTCCTCAGACGTGTACATCCCTTACGCGACCACTTTTTCAATGCGGCAGGCGTGGTTTCCCTTGGAGACGCCAGGGCTCCCTTGAAATTTCAAGTACCCTTCAATAAAACAATCCAGCGGATCGCCGGGCCGTTGGTCTAACAAGATGAGATCTCCCGGAGCGAAATCCACCACGTCCCGTACCTTGACCGTGGCGGTTCCAAGCCGAACTGTTACGCCAAGCTGGCATTCTTGTAGCTTTTCATGAAACCTGGTTGCCCAACTTCCATCTTGCTCGAGTTGATCCGAGACGATCCCTGAATAGAGTTTCTCTTTAATAGGCTCGAGCATCGAGTAGGGATACACAAGAAAGAAGTCGCTGGTGGTCTCCCCAA
>CAZGYZ010000206.1:0-4350 GCA_964530675.1 uncultured Nitrospira sp.
CCCTTCATGAGCGAGACGGGAGCGTTTGCCGCATCCAACTGTGTCTCCTGTGGTGCCTGTGTAAAGGAATGTCCGACCGGTGCGCTCACGGAGAAGACAGTGCTGACGCAGGGCGCGCCGATCAGAATTGTGCACACGACCTGTGCCTATTGTGGTGTCGGTTGCGCATTCGACGCCGGTGTCCGGGATGGACGAGTGGTTCAGATGATTCCGGCAGACGATGGGCCTTCGAACCGGGGTCATGCCTGCATGAAGGGACGGTTCGGTTGGACTTACAACAATGCACCGGATCGGCTGAGCGTCCCGCTGCTCCGACGCGGCAACAACTGGGAAGAGATCTCTTGGGAATCGGCCTTGGATCTGGTTGCGCAGGAGTTTACACGCATCAAGGGTGCATTCGGCCCGGATGCTCTCGCAACGATTTCTTCCAGCCGGGGCACGAACGAAGAAAATTATCTCTTCGCCAAATTCATGCGTTGCGTGATTGGTACGAACCATATCGACAACTGCGCCCGTGTCTGCCACAGCGCGACCGTCACCGGCATGATGGAAACGCTCGGCGCTTCCGCTGCGACCAATTCCCTTCAGGATCTCGATGTGGCTCAGCTGATCATGGTGGTCGGGGCGAATCCGACGGAGTCCCATCCTGTAGTCGGGGCCAGGATCAAGCAGGCGCATCGGCGAGGGGTGCCCGTGATCGTGATCGATCCCAGGCGCACGGAGTTGGCGCGGCTAGCCGATCTGCATCTGCAACTGCGACCCGGCACCAATGTCGCCTTGCTCAATGCGATGGGCCATGTCCTGGTCAAGGAAGGGCTCCTCGATCAGGCCTTCATTACGGCAAGGACCGAAGGAATCGAAGATTGGATCAAGACCGTTTCGGACTGTAGGCCGGAAGCGGCTGAGGCCATTACCGGTGTGCCGGCCCATCTTATCGGCCAGGCGGCTCGACTTTATGGGAGCAGCGGCGCCTCGTACTGTTGTCATGGTCTCGGTGTGACGGAACATCGCTGGGGCAGTCATGGGGTCATCGCGCTCTGTAACCTGGCTCTGGCCACCGGCAACATCGGAAGGCCCGGCACCGGCATCAATCCTTTGCGCGGACAAAATAATGTGCAGGGGGCCTCGGATATGGGCTGCCTCCCGACCTACTTCGCCGGCTATCAGAGTTTGGACGATCCGAAACTTGCAACGCTGCATCAGACCGTCACCGGTCGCCCCTTGCCCACGAAGCGCGGTATGAAAACGCCCGACATGTGGGATGCGGCCATTGCGGGCCGGCTCAAGGGGCTCTGGATCATCGGCTATGACGTTGCACAGACCGACCCGAATTTGAAGAAAGTGCACGAGGCCTTGAAGCGGACGGAGTTTCTGGTTGTTCAAGACTTGTTTCTCAGCGAGACCGCGAAGTTCGCACATTTGGTATTGCCCGGCGCATCGTTTCTGGAAAAGGACGGCACCTTCATCAATCTTGAACGGCGTATTCAGCGGATCAGGAAAGCAGTGGAGCCGCCTCACGGGATTCTTCCGGATTGGCGCGTGGTCTGCGAAGTCTCAACTCGAATGGGCTATCCCATGCCCTATCGGCACCCCTCGGAGATCATGGACGAGATTGCAAAGCTCACGCCGATGTGTGCGGGTGTGTCCTACGACCGGCTTGACCACCATGCAGGGCTGCAATGGCCGGTGCCGAGTGCCGAGCATGAAGGCACAGCGCTGATGCATCAGAAGACCTTCCCAAAGGGGAAAGCACAATTTGTCGCCGTCGAGTACTTGCCGCCTGGTGAGGCGCCTACGGACGATTATCCGTTTGTGCTGACCACGGGCCGTATTCTCCAGCATTACAACTGCGGAGCCCAAACACGCCGGACGGACATTCTCGAATTAGTCGATACAGACGTGCTAGAAATGCATCCGGACGATATGGAGGGACTGCATTTGCGTGACGGTGAGGTCGTTCGATTGGTGAGTGCCCGTGGCGAGGCCCTGCTTCCAGTTGTGGGAAGTGAACGAGTTCTTCCGGGGCATCTCTTTACTAGCTTTCACTTCCCTGCTTCAACGGTGAATGTATTGCTCTCGTCGAGTGCGGATGACAGTTCAAAATGCCCTGAGTACAAGGTGTCTGCCGTGCGCGTCGAACCGATTGAACGGGAGGAGCTCGATCCGGAAGATGAAGCGGAGCTGCGGCACATGCGGCGTCAATTGATTCTATAGGAGCCTGTCCGACATTGACCATTCTACTGCGGCGAACGATCTGCACCCATCTGCGTCGTTCTCGGCCCGAAAAAATCCTCAACGTATTCCAGCGAATACGCTTCCGGTTTTTCCGGACCTGCGGCCTAGCATCTGGCTGCACTTCCTTCGCCTCGTCACGAAGGCAATGTCAGACAGGCTCCTAGCGAGATATGGAACAGAGCACGACCAACAGCCTGCTCGATGCCTACGCTCCCGCACAGATCGCTATGCGGGTGCGCGAAGTCGGCGTCACAAAAGCTACGATGCCGGTCCTGACCATGTTCTCCCTGGCCGTCTTGGCTGGAGCCTTTATTGCGCTGGGTGCCCTGTTCTATACCATTACCATGACGACCGGGAAAGGGGTTGCGGTCCCCTTCGGCCTCCACCGCCTCGCGGGGGGTGTCACGTTTAGTTTGGGTCTTGTGCTGGTGGTGGTGGGTGGAGCGGAACTCTTTACCGGCAATAACCTGATTGCCATGGCTTGGGCTTCCGGTCGGGTGACGACACAACAAATCATGAGGAACTGGGGATGGGTCTATCTCGGCAATCTGGCTGGAGCAGTTGGAACAGCGGCTTTAGTATGGCTGGCCGGCATACAAAATATGGGCGACGGCTCGGTCGGGGAGACGATGATCCAGATTGCGCGCAGCAAGATTTCGCTCGATCCAGTCTCGACCATTGCGCGCGGGGTTCTTTGCAACGTGCTGGTTTGTCTAGCCGTCTGGTTGTGCATGGGAGCGCGGAGCGTGACCGATAAGATTCTCGCCATCCTGTTCCCAATCACCGGGTTTGTCGCCTGCGGATTCGAGCATTCCGTCGCCAATATGTATTTTCTCCCGATGGGTGTCGCGCTTGCTGCGGGGACCTCGGCGCCGCTTTCAGCTGTTGACGCGATCAGCAATCTTGCGTTAGTTACGATCGGTAACATCTTCGGCGGGACCGTCCTCGTCGCACTGGTCTATTGGACAGTGTATTTGAGAAGTTCAAATGAGGTTAAAGGAACCATCGCATCATGAATTCTTCTCCCACAAGCGTCGGCATCTTAGTCGGCGGCGGGCCGGCCCCCGGCATCAACAGCGTCATCAGTGCCGCCACGATCCGGAGCATCGTGGGTGGTTGCGACGTGATGGGCATCTTCGACGGGTTCAAGTGGTTGATGGAAGGGAGCATGAGTCACGTAAAGCCCCTCTCGTCTGAGGAGGTAAGTCGCATCCATTTCCGAGGTGGCTCGTTGCTCGGCACGTCGCGGGCGAATCCCACGAAAAAGGCGGAATTGCTCGAGCAGGTTCTATCGACCTTGGCTCGGCTGGGCATCACCAGGCTGATTACGATTGGCGGTGACGACACGGCCTATTCCGCGCTCAAATTGGAAGAAAGGGCGGCGGGTCGTCTCTCCGTCGTGCATGTGCCGAAGACAATCGATAACGACCTGGATCTTCCTCACGGCATTCCGACTTTCGGGTTTCAGACCGCGCGCCATGTCGGGGTAGAGATTGTGAAAAACCTGATGGTAGACGCGCATACGACATCCCGCTGGTATTTCGTCGTGACGATGGGGCGGAAAGCCGGCCATCTGGCGTTGGGAGTTGGAAAGGCGGCTGGTGCGACCGTGACGCTCATTCCCGAGGAGTTCCGTCAGCGACCGGCGAAGCTGGCGACGTTGGTCGATACATTGGCAGCGGCCATCATCAAACGTGCGAGCGAGGGACGATTTGACGGTGTCGCCGTGTTGGCCGAGGGGTTAGTCGAGGTGCTGGACCCTCAAGACCTGGGAGGGCTCGATCATGTCGAACGAGATCAACATGGCCACATCAGGCTCTCGGAGATCGACATCGGGGATGTACTCAAGCGTGAAGTCAGCAGGGTGCTGGGTGGATTCGGTCTTACGACGACGATTGTACCGAAGAACGTTGGGTATGAGTTGCGCTGTGCCGATCCGATCCCCTTCGATATGGAGTACACACGCGATCTCGGGTATTGTGCGGCGCAGTTTCTCCTCGATGGAGGCAATGCCGCTATGGTTTCGATCCAGGAAGGGCGGTTCACACCGATTCCGTTTAAGCAGATGTTGGATCCCACCACCGGACGGGCGAAGGTTCGAATGGTGGATGTCGC
>CAZGYZ010000207.1:0-4343 GCA_964530675.1 uncultured Nitrospira sp.
GCTGGGCAAAATACTGTTCTTGTAAAATTTCCTCATAGCGACGCGAATGCAGCATTTGACTTACTTGATCGCGCATCTGCTGTTTGAGCGCATGGGCCTGATGAGTCAGGCGCCGCAACTCCGGTGTTGCCGACTCCTTGATCGAGCCGTCTAGATGGATCGCCGCATCCAGCGCAGTTCTCACAGGCCGTAGTTCACCGACCAACAATAGAGGGTATGCGGCGGAGGCCAACGCGAGCGCGTCCTGTTGATGCCGTCCTATGAAACGTCTACTCTCTTCAAGCAATTCCAGCACCAGCGCGCAATCCCGGAGTTCGTGGACCTCCAACACCGCCCCTTTCTTCGCCCGAACAAGCGGATCCTGAATGTCCGGAAATTCCAAGACCGGCAGCACCTCACCGGAGGCTTGCAGCTGTCCCATCTCCGTCGTTTCCTGTTGCCGCTGCCGTGAGTCGTGGAGGCTGGACGCCAATTCGAGAGTACGACAACGCGCCGCCCCCATCGTCGATCTGGCGTGCCCGGCAAGGGCATCGAGCAGTCTCGGCCACTCCAACACCTGCGTGGTCTGTTTGAAGAGATTCACCGCTGCCTCACGAGAAAACGTCTCACGAAAGAATCGGCAAACTCTAACGAACCAGGCAACAGAGACGCAAGGGACAGGTTCGCAAGCCCCACACCAATTGTGTTGTTAGCGACACTCCGTACGGTAGAGAAGCTCCTCTGATCCGACACAGGATTGCCACGTTGGAATGGCTTGACAAGGCCCAGGAGCGCCGATACTATCGGCCTTACTCCGACCGGTGGATTCAACCCGGTCCCTTACTTCTTGAGGAATTACTCGTCATGGCTATTCGGATCGGTATTAATGGATTTGGACGGATCGGACGAAATGTCCTGCGGGCGTCTCTCGGCGATCCCGACCTCCACATTGTCGCAGTAAACGACCTCACAGATGCGAAAACACTCGCCTACCTCTTAAAGTACGACTCAGTGCACGGAACGTTACAGGGGAACGTCGAGGCCCAAGGCGATCAGATCCTCATCGACGGCAAGCCCATTAAGGTGCTCGCGATCAAGGATCCCAAAGATCTTCCCTGGAAGGAGCTGGAGGTCGATATCGTCATCGAATCGACCGGGCGCTTTACCGATCGCGAAGGCGCGGGAAAGCACATTACTGCAGGAGCCAAGCACGTGATTATTTCCGCACCGGCGAAGGATCCGGATGTCACCATCGTCCTGGGCGTCAACGACGCGGCCTACGATCCGAAAACGCACCACATCATCTCCAACGCATCCTGCACGACCAATTGTCTCGCTCCCGTGGCAAAAGTGCTGTTGGATAATTTCGGCATCAAGCACGGCGTCATGACCACGATCCATTCCTATACCAACGACCAGCAGTTGCTCGACCTGCCCCACAAAGACTTGCGGCGCGGGCGCGCGGCAGGCATGTCGATGATCCCAACCAGTACCGGCGCGGCAAAAGCGCTGCACCTGGTACTACCGCAACTCAAGGGCAAGATCGACGGCCTCGCCATCCGCGTTCCCACACCGAATGTCTCGCTGGTGGATCTGACCGTCGAAACGGAAAAGGATTGTGACGTTGCCTCCGTCAATGCTGCCTTCAAGAAAGCGGCGAATGGCCCGATGAAAAATATTCTGCTCTATTCCGAAGACCCGATCGTCTCGATCGATCAAAAGGGCGACCCTCATTCCGCCACATTCGATGCCCCGCTCACGATGGCCATCGACAAACGGATGGTCAAGGTAACGGCCTGGTACGACAACGAATGGGGCTATTCATGCCGGGTCCGAGACCTCATCAAGGTGATCGCGGCAGGAGCGAAAGGGCGCTAGGGTACCGCTGAGGTGCTGCCTGCCTCAGCCCGATTCCATTTCTCGCTGACTCCTATTCCAGGAAAACCAACCTGACGGAGCCGCCATGAATTTCCGAAAACAAACGATCGACGATGTCGTGCTCCGAGACAAGCGCGTCATCATCCGAGCCGACTTCAACGTCCCATTGGACGATTCGCACCAAATCACCGACGACACCCGCATTCGATCGACCCTGCCGACCATCAATCGCGTCGTCGACGACGGCGCCAAGGTGATCCTCTGTTCGCACCTCGGCCGGCCAAATGGAAAATACGACCCAAAATACAGCCTAGCCCCGGTGGCAAAACGCCTGGGACGGCTCATGGGAAAAGATATTCAGTTTGCACCGGATTGCATCGGCCCAGCGGTGGAAAAGCTTGTCGCACAGATGAAGCCGGGAGACGTCTTGCTCCTTGAAAACCTCCGATTCCATAAAGGGGAAGAGGAAAACGACGACGATTTTTCAAAAGCGTTGGCATCTCTCGGCGATGTCTATATCAACGACGCGTTCGGCGCCGCACATCGGGCTCATGCCTCCACCGTCGGGATCACCAAATACATTCCAGCCTCAGCCGCCGGCTTTCTCCTCAAGAAAGAGATCGAATACCTTGAAGGCGCCGTCGAAAACCCCGTTCGGCCCTTTGTCGCCATTCTCGGCGGGGCAAAAGTGTCCGGGAAAATCGGCGTCATCGAAAATCTGGGCAAGCGCGTCGACAAAGTCATTATCGGTGGCGGCATGGCCTTTACCTTCTTAAAGGCGAAGGGGTTGGAAATCGGCAACTCCCTGGTCGAAAACGACATGTTGGATTTTGCGAAAGGCATTGAGGACCATGCTCTTTCCCGTGGCGTGAAATTCTACCTGCCGGTCGATTGTGTCGTCGCGGCCAGCCGCGAGCCTGGGGCGGAATCGAAGATCGTTCCGGTCCAGGAGATCCCCAAAGAGTGGTATGCGCTCGACATTGGCCCGGCCTCCGTAAAGCTCTTCAACGAAGCAGTCCAGAATGCGAAAACGATTCTGTGGAACGGTCCGATGGGCGTATTCGAAATCGATGCCTACGCGCGGGGGACGCTCGCGATGGCTCACGCGGTTGCGGATGCCTACGCATTGACGATCGTCGGCGGAGGTGAAACAGCGCTGGCTGTGCATCGAGCCGGCGAGTCGGAAAATATGTCGTTTATCTCGACCGGCGGCGGCGCCGCGCTGGAATTGTTGGAAGGTAAACAACTCCCAGGCTTGACCGCCCTCCCGGATCGAGTCTAGGAATCGCCTTGCCGTTGGCGCATATCCTCTACCACCTTCGGACATCGAGATACCTTGCGCAGACCTCTCATCGTCGGTAACTGGAAGATGAACAAGACGGCTTCGGAGGCCGCAGCCTTCATTCGCGACCTCCGCGAACGAGTATCCTCATCGCCGCATGCCGACGTGGTCATTGCGCCGCCCTTTACAGCCCTCGAAACGGCCTACAGCGCCTTAGGCCCCTCCTCCTGGATCAACCTCGGCGCACAGGATGTCCATTGGGAGGAGCAAGGGGCCTTCACCGGGGAAGTGTCCGCTCCGATGTTGCGCGAACTGGGTTGCCGGTATGTGATCGTCGGCCACTCTGAACGTCGTACGCACTTCGGCGAGCGAGATGAGAATATTCAGAAGAAGGTCCGAGCGGCCTTGAAGCACGGACTTTCTCCGATCTTGTGTGTGGGAGAATCGCTGGCGGAACGTGAGGCGAACCGAACGGAATCGGTCGTCACAGATCAACTGAAGGTCAGCCTGGCAGGGTTGGCCGCACAAGATCTGGCGACCGTGACAATCGCCTACGAACCGGTCTGGGCCATCGGCACGGGGCGAGCTGCCACGACGAAGCAGGCCGTGACCGCGCATCGTTCGATCCGCTTATTCATTGAGACCGGCTGGGATAGCCAGACAGCCTCGGCCATCAGAATTCTATACGGCGGCAGCGTCACGCCCCAAAACATTGAGCCGCTTCTCGTCTCAGATGCGATCGACGGAGTTTTAGTAGGTGGGGCTTGTCTCAACCCCGACTCGTTTGCTACAATCATCGATCTTGCTCAGGGACAGCGCGCCTAACTGATCGGAGTGCCATGTATATCTTCCTCATCATTATTCACGTCATGGTCTGTTTCCTCATGGTCGGCGCAATCCTCTTGCAATCAGGTAAGGGCGCCGAGATCGGCGCATCTTTCGGTGGCTCCAGCCAAACCGTCTTCGGTAGCCGCGGCCCCGCCAATTTTCTGAGCAAATTCACGGTCGCCGTCGCAGCCGTCTTCATGCTGACCTCGCTAGGCCTTGCTATTCTCGCTAAAGAACGATCCTTTTCTTCCACGGTCATCGATCTCAATAAGAAAGAGACTTCTCAGCCTGCAACTGAAGCACCGCCCACGACACCAGTAGCCCCAGCCGCTGAAACTCACAAGCCAGACGACGCTTCTCCCGGCAAACACTAGAA
>CAZGYZ010000208.1:0-4328 GCA_964530675.1 uncultured Nitrospira sp.
CTCGGCAGTTGGAAGCCACTATCTGGATCCGATGCTCGCCCAGCCACGGTCGTCGCCGTAGTTACCGTTTGCGCTTGGAGGGGCGAATCATTTGGCTCGAGTTCTAGATCGTTGCCAGGCGGGACATTCAACAGCCCGGATGCAGTTCCTGGATTGGGAGAAATCGTGGGACCATCGTTCCCGCCTCCGCTACCTCCACAACCTGAGATCAGGAAAAGAGCAACGACGATGATGAGAGTGGGAATCCGGTGCTTCACGCAGGATCCTTTATTGGCGCCCATTAGAAGGGTGTTAGCCTACCGTCTACTCAGGATCTCCGTCAATGAGGCTGAGGGGGGGGTACTGGGGCAGTTGAATTTCTCTTCGCTGATCTTTCAACGTGTTAGGAAAGCAACTAATCCGCTACCTAGCCTTAATGTGTGGCAAACGGACATTCTCATTTTTGAGTCGCCTCGTCCGCGCAGGCGGTTCTTCTAGTTGGTCTCGTGTTCGTCTCCGACTCGTTTAGGCTGTCGTAGGCTGACGTTCAAGGGTACCGACTGATTCGACGGTCATGTGGACCGGGACATTCGGCTTCAACGTCATCAGAGGATCAGGAAGGATGGTTTGTCCGTCTACCAATCGGAGGCGGACTTTCGAGGCCATTGTCGCCAGCACCAGTAGGCCTTCCATTTCCGCAAATGACTCGCCCACACACCGACGCCCACCTCCGCCAAATGGAAAGTAGCTGAAGGCCGGCCGCGCCTGTTTTGCTTCTGGTGAGAAACGGTCCGGATCGAACTGGCTGGGGTCGGGAAACCACCGAGCATTTCGGTGCATGCTCCAGGGACTTTGGAACACTCTGGTGCCAGCTGGAAGGAAGACACCGGACGGGAGTCTGTCTTCAGCGCGGCTCTTACGCGCATGTAACAACCAGGCTGGAGGGTAAAGCCGAAGCGTCTCATCCCAGATCATTTTCGTATAGACCAACCGGGGTACATCTGCTGCCGTCGGGAGCCGGTTGCCCAGCACAGTCGCCAACTCATGGGCCAGGCGTGTTCGCACGGTTGGGAACTGGGAGAGGAGAAACCAGGTCCATGTCAGCGCAGTGGCTGTTGTGTCATGGCCGGCGACTAGGAAGGTGACGAGTTCATCCCGAATCTCCTTGTCGCTCAGTGGCTGACCTGCCTCGTCGGTGGCTGCGAGCAGAAGTGAAAGCACGTCCTGGCTCTCGTGAGGTGTCGCGCGGCGGTTCTGAATAAGACTTCTGATTCTTGCGTCCAGAAACTGCTGGCTACGAGAAAATTCTCGATTCTCCGTCGTCGGAACCCACAAGGGCGTGACCCAGGCGATCATGGAGTTGTACTGTTTCGAGACTAAGTGGTGCCCAGCCATCATGGCTTTGATTACTTGTGTGGCATCGGAACCGACGTCTTGTCCAAAAAGGAGACGCCAGATGACCGACAGGGTGAGTTGTGTCATCTCACGTCCGATGTCGATGGTGGAGCCATGGTGCCAGCTCGTGGTGAGGGCGGCTGCTTTTTCGGCGATAAGACCGGCGTAGGAGGCCACATGGTCTCCATGAAAGAAGGGGAGAAACAGCCGCCGTTGGCGGTGATGGGTCTCGCCTTCCGTATGCAACATGCCTTTCCCAAACACGCGTGATTCGCCTGGAGGGACTTGGGTCTTCATGTAGTTCTGTTGATTGGTCACTAGCACATGTTTGACGTCGGCTGGATGGTTGAGGAAGTACATGGCCAGATCCGAATGGCGAAAGAGGCACTCGGCCATCAGTCCCATCGGGAGCTTTACGACATCGCCGTAGGAATGACAGCGCAACAGAAAGCCGAGGCTATCGTGCTGAAATTCCGGAAAGAAACCGAACCAATACGATACCGGCGGGCCGGAGAGCGATGTGGCGGGAATGGCCTGATCTGTCATACGTGAGGCCCCTCTTTACACCAACATACTGTAGTGACGGCATCCGCTGTCAATAATCCTCCGTTAGAACAGAGAGGTGCGAGAGCAGAAACAGGGACGTTCTCCATTCCAGTCGCCTGATCTTTGCCACGATATGCAATGAGCTGCCAACGGCAGCGAACTCAGAAAATGTTTCCGGGTGTTTTTGTCGACACTCGAAACAGTTTGTACCCGGTTCGAGCGTGGCGGTATACTCGGCGTCGGAATTCATGCTCATGCCACGAAAACGCCTCAAGACGTTCGATCCCCAAACCTTCCTCGCCACAGTGGGCCGAGGCAAAATCACTTTGTCGATTGGCAAGAAGAAGGTCATCTTCTCGCAAGGGGATGCGGCGGATGCCGCATTCTATATCCAAGAGGGGAAGGTCAAGCTCACGGTGATTTCCCACCAGGGGAAAGAAGCCGTCGTCGCGATACTGGGGCCCGGGGATTTTTTTGGCGAGGCTTGTCTGGCCAGCCAGACTACTCGTTTGGCGACTTCGACTGCTTTGGTCGCTTCCACGATCGTGCGCATCGAGAAAACCGCCATGATTCGAGTCCTTCATGACGAGCCCGCCTTCTCCGAGCTGTTCCTGGCCTATGTGCTGTCACGCAATCTGCGGATCGAAGAGGATTTGGTGGATCAGCTGTTTAATTCCAGCGAGAAGCGGCTGGCGCGGGTGTTGCTGTTGCTGGCCCACATTGGGAAAGAGCGCAAGCCTGAGCCCGCCTTGGCGAAGATCAGTCAGGAAACGCTGGCCGAGATGATCGGCACGACGCGGTCTCGCGTGAGTTTCTTCATGAACAAGTTCCGCAAGCTGGGCTTTATCGACTACAACGGCGGCCTGACCGTGCATAGCTCTCTCCTCAATATCGTCCTCCACGATTAGATTCCTTTTCATTCTCACTGGCGGCCCAGGAAAGGCGCGACGCCCGCGTGGAAATTATTCTTCAAACATGAGCAATTTTGAACAGTCTCCCGTTGAGCAGAGTGGCAGAATATTGTGCCGTATCGTTTCTCATCTCCTGCCTGAAAGGGGGGCTGCATATTATGTCTCGTCACCTGACCGTTTCAGAGCAAATCCTTGAAGTTATGCGACGCACTCCTGATTGCAGGCTCGATGACTTGGTGTTGAGCTGCAAGAGTTTTCCCCTACAAGTACTGCTCTCCGAGGTAAGCAGCCTGAGCCGGAAGAATCAACTGCAGCTGACCCTTGCCAGTACGGGATCCTTCACTCTGCAGCTGCTGAGCGAGAATTGCAGGCCAAGGTTCGTGAAGAGCCTCAGCATCGAGTGAGGAAGTCATGAAAAGGGACCACGCTAAATCTCAGAAGGGGAACAACGATCAGAAATTATAGACAGTGCGCAGAGGCAGTACGCGCGTGCCCCAACCCATCTCCGTCCACCTGACATGTAATGAAGCTGAGTCGGAGACTCTGATGTCGAAGGGCGAGTCAACCTAGCAAGGCGCGTATGACCTGTCATCGGTGCCATGGATTGTTGGTCAACGAGCAATTTGCGTTAATAACCCACTATGACCTGAGAGCGGAGAGTGGCTTCGTGGGCTCGACGTTACGATGCATCAACTGCGGATATGTCGAAGACTCCGTGGTTCGTGCCAATTACCTCAGTCAATCTGTGGCAGATCAGCCGGTTGGAGCAAGAACTCGGGCGACATACTCAAGTACGTCCTCCAGTGAACGCTTGAGGAATCAGAAGAAGCCGAAGGCCTCTGGAGGTTGAGGCAGGGGATCTAAGTCGAGGTATGGGCGAGTCTTGCAGCCCAGTAGTGCGGAGTTCGTCCTCGCGCGACGATTGCTTTGTGCGGAAGAATGAAAGCAAGCGGTAGTGTTTGTTGAAGCAAATATGCCATGATTCAGGCGCGCCTGCTTCATGGGCAGTTTGGGCCATCGAGTAACGACAGTCGACCCGCAATCTCTCGGCGATTAGAGGACTTTTCGCAAGTGTGCCTTCCTGCGGACCAGCACTTGCTTCTCGGCCTGTAGCCAGTACTCAACATCACGACCGTTCTGATAGCCGCCTTCGCAGTACAATTGATAGGCTAGAGACCGGATCTCATCTTCCATCGATTCATGCGTAGCGGATGATTCTCCCGCTGATTTGGGCTGTCTTGCCATGATGCCTCCTCTGTTGCTGTATGAATGACAGGAAAATGTTTCGTTCAAACTATAGCACCTGGCATCAGGGCTGGCGAGAAAACACGGACATTCGACCATTCTGATCGCCTGTCCGTGCGCGCGAGAGGTGTTGAGGCACTGCCTTATCGATGCGGGTTAACTGTGCCCCGCTGTGGTTTCGAGCTGCCGGATGGTGTGGGTTAGCCGCTCTTGGTTGGGCGAGGTGAGGGACTGAAACTGTATCCCGATCCC
>CAZGYZ010000209.1:0-4322 GCA_964530675.1 uncultured Nitrospira sp.
AGCGGGTCCCCGCGCCTCCGGTGAAGTCGGCAAGCGGCTCCCACGTGCTGCCCCCACGCGCTGTAGCTCCTAAAAACAAACAGGCGACGAGTCGCTCACAGACCCGTCGCCTTAATGAGGAATGCGGCCGCGCTTTCTCCGCGGGTACAATCCATTGATGCCGCCACACGCCACATCAGCAACAGTCCGTATTGAATCGTCCTACTTGTTCTTCAGGATCATAGCAGCGTGAATCCGAATGGGGTATCGGCTATGTATCTCGTATCCATCAGGTCCCAGTCGATCTCGCGCGCCTGAGCAGCATCCTCAATGTAGTCGTGCACTTCTGCCTTCGGCATGCGCAGATACACTCCCGCAAGAAAGAAACTGCGAACCTCAGCGTTCAAGAGAGACCGAGTGTGGCCCGAATAGAACTTCTCCGCGTCTCGGAGCATGTTCAATATGCAACGCTTCCAGTCTAAATCCTGCTTGAGTTCGAGGAACACCAAGCGGTCGGAAGCATGTCGCTTTCGCCGGAAACAGATGTCGATCGCGATGAAATCCTTTGTCGTAGACTGACGCCTGTCAGTAAGGAACTCTTCTTCGATATTCCACTCGGCGATATCGTCGTATTCACTCATGAACATGGCCAGTTCAATCTGCCACCACTTCTCCCACCCAGTAACCTCCGCGTCGGCAATCTTAGTAAGAGTCGAGCGGATTCGCTTCTGAGCGAAGAAATCGCTTAGCAGCGTCAGCGTGAAGTCGAAGTCGGACTCGAATGTGCGTCGATTGTCCATGGGACTGGGTTAAGGGGTCAGACTCCTTTGATTCCTCTGCATGGTTATGCTGAGTCCTCGCCAAGACGTTTCCACTCGTCGTTGCTAATCAAGGTGGAACGCGCGATGCTCAAGTCGGAGCACCCGTGAATCGAGCGAACGGTTGTCTTAACGTGGTTGGATAAGTCGGGGTGAATCCATGGGCTTAGCGTAATCCGGTCGATGGAAGACAATGGAATACCAATATCCAGCTTTGATAGTCTCTTCGCCCTGGACTCGTAGATTATGCGAAACTCGTTCTCGTGCTCAAAAGCGTATCTCTTGAGGAATGGGAGGTCACGAAGTCTAACACTTTCGCCACGAAGATCCGCCAACGTCAAATAGGTAACCGGCCCCATTCGCAGATCAGGCTGCCTTTTCATCACCTTGATTAGCGTGGACCGAATGAATTTGATACAGACTCCGCCTGAGCCTGGTGCAAAGACGCGCCAATGATGGTACGTCTCGTCGGCCTGGGTAAAACAGGCCGCGAGAACAGACTTCAGATCCTTCTTCTCTCGGTACAGCCCTAGATAGTGCGAATCGTTACTGTCATCCCACGACTGGGGATCAAGCAATGTAAGCCTTCGCTCGGTCAATAGGTAGATAAGGGCTGGAAGGTCAGTGTAACGGCGAAGGTACTTACTGGTCACGCTGGCACAACCCTTTCAGCATAACGTTTAAATTCAGCCGCCACTGGAGACCGCAGGCTGGAAGCGGTCAGCTGGAACGAAGGGTTAGCCGTTTTCGCGGCATGGGACTCACTCGTTTCCATCAACAAGGAGACCCGGGTGCTCCGCATGGGTACGGGACATCATTCCATAATGCCACATAGGGTAGATCGTGACGGACGCCTTCTGAATCAAAAACGATAGATGCTCAAGGAACATCAGAATCGCAACAGCGCCAACTCCCGAACCCCTCTCTCCCGCGTAGAGTGCGTGTCGCAAGACAAACACCGTGCCGACTTCCTGTGCGTGGTTGCGCACTGCTTCTAGATCAGACCAACCCTCAAAACCAACTGCGATGAACGGGATACCGCCAGCCTTCCTACGTACTGCATCCACTGGTGAGTCAAATGTAGTTACCTTGCGACTGGGAAAACGACTCTGAGCTAGAACAAGTTTCTCTTCAGGTGTGTACTTGCGCTCAAGAACCGTAAGCTCATGTATCGCTTTCGACTTTGATTGAACTTGGGACCATTGGTTGGCCAGATTCGATTTGACCTCGATAGCGGCAGCGACCCCTTCGGCAAGATACAAACGCGGCCCCCCAAGGATGGCGGGGAGGCTGAACAGGGTTGGCGCTTCAACGATTATGTCGACTTGACCAGAAACCTTTCTGTTTACGTCAGTGATGTCACCACCGTCGAACCGTACCGATGGAGGGAACAATTGGCGCAGGAAACTGGATACGAAGAGTTCGCGTTCAGTTCCCCGGCTGGCGTAGCTCATGGTGGTCCCAGCGTCGAAGAGGGCCATGAGTGCACGCTGTAGACCCAGCAAGCGAGCTGCTACCAGAGGATGGCTTGGGTCGTTGGGTTCGCTCATTGCTAGAGACGCCTAACTATTGAGGATACTGACCGGGATAGTACACAAATGCCGCATGCCACCTCCAGTACCATTCTCCTGTTGATTCATAGACCTATCAACTCTATCCAATATGCAACCTTGGCTTGCTATAGAGAGCGGTATAATTCCGATATAGCTGCGGAGATCTCAACCCTTTGACCAGCGCATCGATTGCCATCGGATGTATGTATCAGACTCCTTTGGTTTCATTGATCAGGCAAATCCTATGCGTTTCTCCATCACAGAGCAAGAAGGTTGTGAATCCTCTCAGAAAACGGGGCCAAGTCTATAAACGACTTGGCCCCGCTCATTCACTTCACTCTGCCTCGGCTGGAAGGGATGGGCACGGAGGCTTCGCCATAGCGGGAGCGAGAGATTGGATAGCGGAGCAGGTGCCGGACGCCGTTTTTCTATTCCGATAAGGCGTCAGGCCAACAGTACAGCATGGGACAGCGGCAGAGGTCCAACGCATTATGGCGAAGCCGGAGCTGCCCGCCCTTCGTCAGCCGAGCCCTCTTTCTGCGCGATGCCGCGCCCGAACGCGCACGCTGTTCGTCACCTGGCCTAGGGAGATGCGTACTTCATCCAGATCGATAGGTCAGAGTTAAAGGATCAGATCTCTTTACTTGATTCACATGCCTGGAATGGGCACTGAGAGAAGCATTGAAGCAAGAGGCCGCACGCTTCCGTAAGCAATGTCGGGCTAACCGGTGCGCGCCAACTTGGCGCGTGTCCGAGTTGATCGCGCACTCGACGGTTGCGAATGATGCTCGGCATAGGCATCGAGTAGCCGCCGGATCATGCGCTGGTACTGGGTATGATGTTTACGGGCTTCTCCCTTAAAGTAATCGACGCTTCTCTTGCTCAGTGCAATGGTCACTTTGACTCCTTCGTCCCGAAAGACGAGTTCTTCGGGCCGAGGCAGGAAATCAGGAATGACTCTAAGGCTTCCGAGGGGTTCGTCCGTGTATTTTATTTTCTCGGTCATAGATTCGCCTGCCTTTCCTCCAGTAACCGGCTCCGAAAATCCGAATTACGCCGTCGCGAAACGTGAACCGCACGGTCAGGATTCCGCCGTCGATCCAACCGAAACAATAATGCCGTTTCTCGCTCGAACTATGAGAGAGATCCTCCGCGATTACACGACGCGGGTCGGCAAAGGCAAACTGAGCCTTTGCGAAAGAAATCCCGTGCTTTTCCTGGTTTTCCTCATCCTTCTTGGAGTCCCACTCGAACTTGGCCTTTGCCATTTGTATAGGCTACCACGAAGCCAGTTTTATAGCCATACGTTCATATGGGTGTAATTCGGATATCTGCCGACCCTGCAACCGCCTTTCTTCGAGGCAGTGCTGATCCTGCATGAGCTCGCCCCTGTCAGAAAGTCTTGACCGGCCTAGAAGCGACCGGTCCCGGTTCCATACCCTAAAAGGAAGCATGCGGCATTGAGCGACTTGCGCCGGAGCGGCGGGGTTTATCTCTACGTGCGCATCCGACCCTTTCCCCTTGTTCTGAGAGGGGGTGGCCGAGGCTGCCCTTTCCTGCGCGCATCGAACGAGCACATCCAAACACAATTGATCCTTCCAAGCTCGCTAGCTTTTTCTCCCTGGGAAGGACACTCATGTTGGTCTACGTGCGGCCGTCAAACGAGGCCCTTCTTAGGGCGCGCGTTCCGGGAGCACAGGACCAACGTGGGTGTCCTTCCCATCACTTCATCGTGCGGTCCTGCAAGCAAGAAGGGGGCACCTGGCCATTCCTTCTCATCCTTCTGCTTCAGAGCGCCGAGGAAGGGGTGCCGCGGGAGGCGCCCAAATGAGAAGCTGCATGTTTCCTTCGTCCTAATTTCGAAGACTTAAGCGCAGCGAACGATTTTGACTACTGCGTCACTCTCAATTCTTCCAACCGGCGAAACTTTCCCTTCTTTCTCCTTGCGGACGATTCGCTCGATCTGCACGAT
>CAZGYZ010000210.1:0-4289 GCA_964530675.1 uncultured Nitrospira sp.
GAACCGAAGATTTTCCAAGACTAAAGCTGGTAAGGGGTAAAGGGTGAGGTGTTAGGGGTTAAAAGGAAAAATCGAAGATTGAACGGACGTGGGTTTACCCCTCACCCCTAACCGTTCACCCCTGACCTACTTGGTGAGTCCTTTCACCAGGTGGCCGAGCTCAGGAAGGATGAGCTTCTCCATCGCCAGGCTGATGGCGTCTTGGAATCGAGTCTTTGAGTTGAAGAGGGGCTGGAGCGGGGTTTATGGTACACTTCTCGCCACGGAAAGGTGGACGATGAAATACTATACGGTCAAGATCATGGTAGAGAAAGAAGCTGAGGACAACGGGTACATGGCCTATAGTCCCACCTTGCCCGGTTGCTACAGCAATGGGAAAACTATCAAAGATGCGAAGCGCAATATGCGAGAAGCTGTTCAGCAGCATCTGCAATCGCTCCTGACGCACGGACTATCTTAAAACACCGCCCCTCACGCCTAACCCCTTTACCCCTTACCGGCTATTTCGTGAGTTCCTTCACCAGGTGGCCCAATTCTGGGAGGATCAACTTTTCCATCGCGAGACGGACTGCGTTCTCGGAGCCTGGGGTGGAGAAGAGGACACGGCCTTTGATGATGCCGGCGGTGGCGCGGCTCATGATCGCGGGTGAGCCGATGTCCTGGTAGGTCAAGTAGCGGAAGATCTCGCCGAATCCCACTAGCTTTTTTTCGAGCATGGCATCCACAGCTTCGAAGGTGGAATCCCGCCGAGAGATTCCGGTCCCACCATTGATGATGATGGCTTGAACCTTCTTGTTCGTCGTAGCGGCTTTGATCTTGGCTTTGATCTTCACTGGTTCGTCTTTGACGAGATGGTAGGCGACGACTGTATGCCCCTGTTCCTTGAGCAGTTTCTGAATAAGTTGACCGCTGGTATCGGTGTCGGAGGTCCGCGTGTCGCTGCAAGTAATCACCATGCACCCAATCGACTTGGGCACATGGGATTTGTGTTCGTCAGCGGTGTGGCTTCCCATACTTTTTACAGGATGCTGAAAAAGGCGTCAGCATCAACGATAGGCTGAGGTTAAGGCTCAGAAGCGGTAGGTCATATCTCGCTTAACCTCGACCTCAGCCTTGGCCTACTTCGATCTACTTCCAGACTGAGTCAGGATTCAGCTTCGCTGCCGGCTTGCCGCCCTTGATGTGCTCATCCAAGATTGTCGCCACGTCCGCTTCGGTCACTTTGGAGTACCAGGTGGCATCAGGATAAACGACGACGGTTGGTCCCTGCTCGCAGGGGCCGAGGCAGGAGGAACCGCTCACGAGGACTTCGCCGGGTGTCACACCCTTCTGCATGAGGCCCATGTTAAAGGCCATGAGGAGAGAGGCCGATCCGGCGCTGCCGCAGGAGGGCTTCGGATGGCCTGGGGGACGGGCGTTGGTACAGACGACGATGTGATATTTTGGCTTCGGCATGGTCTCCTCAATTAAAAATTCAAAATTGTAAATTTGAAATTGGCTACGTTATACCTAGCATGGCCTGTACGACTTCCACGTATCGATGGCTTCTTCAGGCAGCTTCCAATGGTTGAGGCCCTTCATGACCCAATCGAGATAGTGCGCTTTGGGTTTGAACTTGCCGATCGGGGTAGCGGCATAGGTGGTGACGAGCATTTTTTCCCCAGCCTCCGTCAGCACAGTGACTTGGACTTGGCGAAACGCGCTGGGAGGCACATCCTCTTCGAAAAGGTCCATAAGTTTAATGTCTTCTTCGGTCACTTCGAACACCGCCCCCCAGACCTGTTCGCCCGGTGAGGGGATCACGCTGGCAAGGCCGCATCGCCATTGCGAGGACCATCGGCAGAATTTGACCGTGTGTTCTGGAAGAGTGGCCCGCATCAGGAACTGATGTTCCGGCGCGCGACGTTTCAGCTGTGTCGGGTTGAGATGGTCTCCGTAGAGAAAGAATTTCATCGGTGATTCACCGCCTAAGGTACAAGTTTTTCGATTCGGTTTGTATTTGTAACATAACCGCTTTCACGCTCACAAGCTGCGCGCCGGTCGGCCGGTCTAACTGGATAGAGTCGGATTGACTTCGTGTTGTTGCTCTTCCTAAGATGCAACGTAGTCATGTGCGGGTTCGCCTCGTCCCATCGAACCCTGTTTACTAGGATATCTATGTCAGAGAATCATTCCTCCGTCGGCTCTCCACATTCTTCCTTCTAAATTGTGAAGATCATTCACTATGCGATTGTGGCTGTGCTCGTTTTGGGTGTGGGCTACTATCTCTGGATGAAGCCTCCGTCGCTCAACCCTATACCCGATAGTCGGGCCGCCGAGGCCCTCGCGCTGGTGCAATCCCATCAGGCTCAAGGCTATCCCACTATTCTTGAGGCAATGACTGAGCATGTGCGTTCCATGAGCGAACGCAATCGAGTGGCCCGATTGGGTGAGTGGCGGGTGAAGTACGTGGAGAGGGATCAGTACGAGATACGGGTTCAGTTGCGAGATCAGGGGGTGACGGGGCAATGGTTCGAACGGGAGTTTATTTGGCATGTCGACCTATCGTCGAAGAAGGTCAATGCCGCGTCGCTTGCGGCGGATGGGGTCACACCCAAAGAGCCGGATACTGTGCCTTAGCAGACTGTTAGTTGGTTTGTTTCGTTTGTTTGGTTAAACAAAACCAACTAAATAAACAAAACAAACCAGATAGACCAGGTTAGGTGAAGTTCTCCGGCAGCGCCACTTGAACCTGATTGTTTTCGATCCGTACGGGACAGCAGGCGACGGTGATTGCCGGATTCTCCGGTCGTTCGCCGGTTTGTACGTTGAATCGCCATCCATGCCACGGACATTCGACGACGTGGCCTTCTAGATGCCCTTCCCCGAGTGGTCCTCCCGCATGTGGACAGGTATTGTCGACCGCGTAGAAGGATCCGTCGACATTAAACAGGGCAATCCAGACTCCTTGGACCTCGACGGTTTGCCCGCTTCCCGGGGGAATGTCTTCTACTTTAGCGACGGTAATAAATTCAGGCATGGTGCTGCTTCTTCTCCTTGGCCGATTGACCGATGGAACTGGCACAGTCCGTAGACCCGTCAGTAGCTTGATTTCGGGCGAGGCTTATGGCATAGAACTAGGTGCGTATTCCAATACTATACCTGGGCCCTCTCATACAAGGAGCCTCGGTTGGAATGAGGTTACAGCATGGAAATGACCCTTCTGCTCAACGCGACGTACGAGCCTCTGCGGGTCGTCAATTGGCAAAAGGCGATTGCGCTCCTCTGGCAGGGTAAAGTTGAAGTCCTCGAGGTCTACGACCGAGAGGTCCATGCAGTGTCGATCTCCATTAAGCTTCCCTCCGTCATGCGGCTCCTCAAACTGGTTCGGCTCAAGGATGTTCACCGGGCAGTCAAGTTTTCCCGGATCAATATCTTTACACGAGACGGCTATGCCTGCCAGTACTGTCGTCACAAGTTCCGGACCGAGGAGCTGACGTTCGATCATGTCGTTCCTATCGCCAAGGGTGGGCGGAAGACCTGGGAAAATATTGTGACGGCATGCTGGCGTTGTAACAACAAAAAGAGCGGCCGCACGCCGGAAGAAGCCGGCATGAAGCTTACGAAGAGGCCGGTGAAGCCGCGCTGGAATCCCATCGTGACCATTACCATCGGGATTCGGAACACGCCGGATAGCTGGCGTGACTATTTCTATTGGAATATGGAACTCGATGCCGACCCCGCAGACACCTAAAGGCTAATGTTTAATGGTGAATGTTAAATTTCAGAGTAAATTCTCGTCGTGTCCTCACGGTCCGTCCTTTCTGTTCAATTAAACATTCAAATTTATCATTCAACATTGCTTCTAAGCCGGCCAGTCCTTTCACGTTCATTAAACATTCCTCATTGACCATTCAACATTCCTTTAAGGGTGTTGTATGATACGCCCGCTCTTGAATTAGGAGGAAGCAACATGGCCGCAAATTCTGGTTTTCCATTGTCTCTCGATGTGAAGGGGTATCCGGTGCTTGTACTCGGGGGAGACGAGGAAGCTGCGGAAAAGACCCAGCGACTGTTGGATGCCGGGGCAAAGGTAACGGTTGTGGCGCCGACCTTAAACGCGATGCTCAAAGATATGGCTGCGTCGGCGAAAGTCCTGCACCGTGGGCGGCATTTTCGCGAGGCTGATTTGGAGAGTGCGATTCTGGTGCTGAACATGGTTCGGGGCGATCGGGATTTTTCACGAGCACTGTTCGCGAAGGCACGTGAGAAGAAGTGCTTATTGTGGTCGGTCGACCAGCCGGAATTTT
>CAZGYZ010000211.1:0-4281 GCA_964530675.1 uncultured Nitrospira sp.
ACGTTCGCCGAACTTGCCAAGCTG
This sequence comes from uncultured Nitrospira sp., assembly GCA_964530675.1. GTDB lineage: Bacteria > Nitrospirota > Nitrospiria > Nitrospirales > Nitrospiraceae > Palsa-1315. Next base: position 25 of record CAZGYZ010000211.1, read on the forward strand.
GTCTATGTAGAGATCGCAAACGCTGAGTTCGGAATCCCAGGCAAAAAACAGACGACATCCAGGATTGCCATCCTCACCGGATTGACGCGCAAGGAAGTACAACGGTTGCTGGCACAACCACCCGATACCGAACCCGCCTCGGCGGAAGAGTATCACCGGGCTTCGCGAGTCATTACAGGATGGGTGCGAGATCCTGATTTCGGGGACGGGAAGGGGCATCCTCATCCACTTCGGATGGAAGGGAAACATACATCATTCAGTGCGTTGGTCAAACGCTACAGTGGAGACATCCCGGTGCGCGCGATGGTGGATGAATTGCTGCGGGTCGGCGCTGTGAAACAGTTGAAAGACGGACGGATTTGTCTGCTCTCTCGCGGGTACATCCCTCAGAAAGGTCCGGTCGAGAAATTGCAGGTTCTCGGGAGTGACACCGCGGATTTGATCGCGACCATTGACTATAACGTGTACCAAAAACCCACCAAACCCCGCTTCCAACGCAAGGTCATGTACGATAACGTGCCTGTTGAGGCTGCGAGAGAATTTCAGATCCTCGCCGCCACCCAGGGGCAGGAGCTCTTGGAGGCGATCGACCGTTGGCTCGCTCATCGAGATCGCGACGTCAATCCGGCTTCGAAGGGAACCGGTCGCGTGCGTGTGGGGCTCGGGATTTATCATTTCGAAGAACGACTGGACTCCGATCGAGAGAATCCTTTGTCATGAGGCGCAAGGCCGGCCAGAAGATTCTTGCCCCCCTCGCTCTCTTCCTATTACTGGCATCGTGCGGCCCCAACCCGCAAGCCGGCGGTGGAATCGGTGGAACAGGCAATACCGCCTCGGTGGCCTCTGGCCCAATCACCGGTTTCGGCAGCGTCTTCGTATCCGAATACGAGTACGACACCACCGCCACAACCATGACGGTCGATGGAAAATCCGGCAGCCAAAGCGATCTCAAAAAAGGAATGGTTGTGCTCGTTAACGCCACGTTGACCCATAACTACGGAACGAACGATCCTCCGCAACGCACGGCCAACCGACTCTTCTATGAAGATACGGTCGAGGGAATCGTCCAATCAGTGGCCCCGGATGGATCAAACCTCGTGGTCTTGGGTCAGACGGTAGCAATCACAGCGAGGACCATTATCGATGCCACAATCCCCGGACAGAATATTCTGAGTCTCGTGCCTGGCCGAGACCTCGTAGAGGTGAGCGGGTTCGTCACGGGAGACGGGATTATTGTCGGCACTCTCATCGACCTGAAGGCTGAAGCAACCCCTGACTATGAGGTCAAAGGCGTCATTAAGAACCACAGGGCTGCTCTATCGACCTTCGAGATCGGCTCCCTCACCGTCGATTACCGCAATGCCGACCTGCGTGAGATGCAGAATCACACGAGCAATTCTTGGAACGGCCTGGTGGTGGACGTCAGGGGGAGCCAGGTGTCATCGGGAGGGTCAGGGTCGTACGGCATCAGGATGACTGCGACCAAGGTAAAGCCGGAGGGGCTAGGCACCGACGACAGCGAGGACGCTGAACTTCGTGGCTTTGTGACCCAGGTTGTCGCGCCGGGTGATTTCTACCTGGGCAATGTGCATGTGCAGACGAACGCCGACACGACCTTCGAAGGTGGAACTCTCAACGACATCCTGCTTGGCGCCCAGCTAGAGGTACATGGCTCGCTGGTCGGCGGCATCGTGGACGCGACAAAAGTGGAGTTTGAAGGAGAGACGGAACTGGAAGCGAATGTGGCCACGATCAATTCGAGCGACAATACCGTGACACTGACGGGCTTGGCAGGTCTTGTCATCCAATTCGACGGCAAGACCGCGCTTCAAGGTCAGGGGAATCCTCGAAGCCTGGCCGATCTCCGCAGCAGCGACCATCTTCAGATACATGGGCGACAAAGTGGCGGAAACTCCGTCTTGGCAAGAGAGGTGGAACGAACTGACCCCAAGTCGAACGTTCAGATCCAGGGCTTGGTCACGTCGGCCGCAGATCCAATCTTTGTCCTGTTTGGGGCTTCCATCGACACGTCCTTAATTCCGGAAATCGGAGTCAAGGGACGGTATGGAGCGATCGGAAGAAGTGCCTTCTTCAGCGGGCTCTCAAGCGGAAAGACGATTGTCCTCCGTGGCGCCGTTCTAGGCGATACGGTTGCATGGTCCTCGGCTTCGCGTCGAGAGTAGCCTTGGCCAGCGTGTTATCTCGCACCTGGTGTTCCTTGTCTGCAGAATCTACATGTTCGCGACCCTCCCTCTCTCGCCAATTATTTTTCAGGAATACGTCTGAAGTCATCTTCCGCCGGCTTATCATCGGTATTGTTTTCATCTGCACCTGGAACATTGGGTACGCATGGGCCGACAGTCTTGAATCGGCGTTGATGCCGGGTCAAGTCATCCAGGGACATGCGAAATGGGAAGAAGACTGCGCAAAATGCCACAAACGGTTCGACAAAGCGGCACAGACTCGGCTTTGCCAGGATTGCCACAAAGATATCAGGGAAGACATCGATCGCAAGCAGAGATTTCATGGCCGGCTGAAGGAGCAGCGGGAATGTAACGCCTGCCATACAGACCACAAAGGGCGAGGGGAGAATATCGCTCCGATCAACGAATCGACCTTCGACCATCGGCAAACGAACTTTGCGCTCAACGGCACACATGCCGATCCAAAGAGGGCAGAATGCAAGGCCTGCCACAAGCCCAAGGTCAAGTATCGAGATACCCCTTCAGATTGCCTGGCCTGCCACAAGAAGGACGACTATCACAAAGGCATATTCGACCCCAAGTGCGAAACCTGCCACAGCGAAAAGGACTGGAAAATCTCTCCGTTCAATCACAGCAAGGACACCAAGTATCCGCTATTGGGCAAACACAAAACGGCGAAGTGTGAAAACTGTCATACCGTTCCGGTAGCGAAGGAGAAAACCCCGACCATCTGCTATGCCTGTCATAAAAAGGACGACAAACACAAAGGAACGTTAGGTCGAGCATGCGAAACCTGTCATATAGAAAAGGACTGGAAAGATACGCCTTCGTTTAACCATGACAAGACCAAGTTTCCGCTCCGAGGCAAGCATATCGAAACAAAATGCAAAGCCTGCCATCCCGATCAACGCTATAAACCGACAACGGTCGATTGTTATTCATGTCATAAGAAGGACGATTACCATAAGGGCGTCTTTGGCGAGAAATGCGAGACCTGTCACAGCGATAAGGACTGGAAGACCTCCCCGTTCGATCACGACAAGGACACCAAATTTCCGTTGCTGGGCAAGCACAAAACGGCGAAGTGTGAAAGCTGCCACACCATTCCGGTAGCGAAGGAGAAAACCCCGACCACCTGCTATGCCTGCCATACAAAGGACGATACACACAAAGAGGCGCTCGGTCGTGCCTGCGAACAATGCCATACAGAAAAAGAGTGGAAGGATGTACCCCTATTCGATCACAACAAGGCGACATTCCCATTGCTCGGAAAACACGAAAAAGTCGCGTGCAAGGATTGTCATGCCGACCAACGTTACAAACCGACGCCGCTCGACTGTTACTCGTGCCACAAAAAAGACGACAAGCACAAAGGGGATTATGGAGAGAAATGCCAGGCGTGCCATACGGATCGCACATGGAAAGAGATCACCTTCGACCACGACCGCGACACCAAGTATTCATTGAAAGGGAAGCACAAGACCACAAAATGCGAAACCTGCCATAAGGGGCACCTCTACAAAGAGAAAACGCCGACCGACTGTTATGCCTGCCACAAGAAAGACGACAAGCATAAAGGTACATACGGTGAAAATTGTGGGGATTGCCATGTCGAAAAGAATTGGAAAGAGCTGTTGTTCGATCATGACCGACACACCAAATACCCCCTGCGAGGGAAACACATTGGGCTTACCTGCGAAACCTGCCATAAGGGCCATCTCTTCAAAGAGAAAACGCCCACCGACTGTTATGCCTGCCACAAGAAAGATGACAAGCATAACGGGCAGGAGGGGAAGCAGTGCGAGAGCTGCCATCGCGAATCGTCATGGAAAACCGTCACGTTCGACCATAACAAGAGTCGGTTCCCCCTCCGCGGGCAGCATGGCATCATCGACTGCAAGAAATGTCATACGACACTGCTGTTCAAGGATGTACCGTTAGACTGTAACGGCTGTCACGAAAAAGACGATGTGCACAAGAGGCGGCTTGGCAAGCAATGCGAGAGCTGCCACACCGCACGCGACTGGAAGCTCTGGGACTTCGATCACAATCT
>CAZGYZ010000212.1:0-4277 GCA_964530675.1 uncultured Nitrospira sp.
CCGTTAAGTGTTCCCGCAATTCTTCATTCGCACGCAAATTCCGATTGAGCGCCTCATTGCGGTCGGCTAATTCTACGTCTAGCTGCTCTAATCGTGACGTCAACGTCTGATAGGACTGTTGCAACGTTGCTGCCGCATCGTCGAAACTGCGAAAGGCTTCGTGTAACAACTCGCTATCCGCAGTCGCCGAGACAGGATGTACGTTCATCACATTATTCTCCTTCATTCTCCATGACCGCTTGGAGGCCTATTTGCTTCGCTCCCACAGCCCGATGGAACAGTGGATCGTCAAATTCTGCGTCCGGCGCACTGGCAATTGATCCGGCCCCATTACGATTCTTGCCCCCCAGATTCAGCATGATCTGCACCCTGGCCCATTCGGCCTCTGCAGGGCCAGGTCCGGATTTCAGCACCTGCCGGTAGAGATCCAAGGCACGTTCCGGTAGATTCAGTTGCAAAAGCAGATCGGCGTACGACAGAAGATCCTGCGGCTCACGGAGGACGTTGTTTCTCAAGGCATTCTCGAATGCTGCGGCGGCCTCCTCCCGCTTCCCTTCCTCTCCCAATGTCCGCGCAAGCGTCAAAGACATCCAGCCTTGCGCCGTGTCCCGCGGATGTAACTTCGTCCAGTGTTTCATAACTCTGATGGCGCTCCGGCGATCTCCCTGCTCAAGCATGGCCGTCGTCAATTGTCGTGAGACCATCGGCGACCGTGCGCTCTGCGGATACTGGAGACGGAAACTTTCGAATACGTTCCGGGCAGCCGCAGGATCCAGCTGATCCAAATAACTCTCGCCGAGACCGAGAAGCGCCTCTTCGTGAAACGCAGTCGCCTTCCTGTTTTTCACCAATGTTTGATAGAGGTGTACCGCTTCGGTTGAGAAGCCCAACTGGCGGTGCCTGTCGGCTACATCCAATAATGTCCGCGTCCCGGCGTAGTATTGTTCCGGAGCATGGCCATGGCTATGGAACAACATGATCGCCAAGACATCCTTCTTGTCCTTGAGTGCCACTTCTAGCCGGGGTTTCAGGAGAGAGGCCAGATGGAGTCCGGCAGTCTGAGGCCAGGGATCATCTGGAATGACACCGATTCGCTGAGTGACGTCTTGATAGACCTTGATGCCGCGTGCAGGGTTTCCTCGTAATTCATAGTGCTCAGCCAAGTAATAGAGCGCCTCACTACCGAGAATATCGCCCTGATGCTCGAGCGCAATGGCCTTATAGATTTCCTCCCCTTTGGATGCATCCAGGTAGGAGCTGCCGCTCCCTTGGATCATGCCTTCAACTTTTTTTCGCAAGAAACCCTCTCCTGCAGACGCCGCAACTTCCTGCTCTTGCCGTGACAGGCGTATACGAGCGACGATTGCTGCGGCCGTATCTGCATACTGCGTCCGGGCTGCAGTATAAAAAAATTCTGCCGGCGCGCTCAGACCGAGCCGGCGGTGACTGTCTCCAAGGCGCACGAGCGCCGTGCCGGCATGCCCGCTCGAAGGAAAGAGGTTGTACAAGAGCAGGTCGATCTCGCATGCTCTTTTTAGTTCCTGAACTTCAAAGAGGGCGTCACCATACTGCTGCAACGCATCAGGATTTTGCTTGAGAAGATTCGGCCAGCGCCGATACAGGAAATCGTATAGCGGCACCGCGTCTCGCTTGCGCCTTTGTACATAGAGTGCGTTGGCCAGATCGAACGTCGCCCTCACAACAAGACGATCATCCATCGCGCGCTCTCGAACCGTTTCGAAGGCCCGTTCCGCTTCCGTCCATCTCCCCAACTTTCCAAGTGTGACCCCCAACGCAAGCAACGATCGATCCACATCGTGACGAGGCAGGTCGCGGGAAAGAGCATATTCATAGGCAACAATGGCGTCCTGGTACCATCCCATTTCCGCATACAAATCACCGACTCGCCAGAATGCCCTGAAGGCATTAGGATTCTTCGTATATGCGTTGATAATGCTGCGATATTGCGTAATCGCTTCTCTGCGCCCATGGTCGGTTGGATCTTCAAGCAGGATGAGCTCTGCCATGAATGCCTTCAACGGCGGAATCAATGCACTGGTGGAATCGAGTGTGGCAAGCGCGTCAAACCCTGCACGGGCTGCGGCATACTGCCCACGGGCGAGTGCCTTCACTGCCTCTTGAAATGGTAACGCCCCTGGTCCCTCGACGGTTCGATCATAGCGGGGGCCATCGTCAGGCAATGCGATCCGTGGCGTGGGCGCCCCCGAACTCGCCTGATGAGGCGTCGCACGGATGGGCGATGGCATAGCTTGAGCCTCTCGTGGTTCAGCGGCAGATGCAATCTGAAGCGCAGAACCATGCGCAAGCACACAGACAATCAACCAGACACATGATGCACTCATTCTCATAGACAAGTTGAGGATTCAGCAATTTCTATGCCTTTTGTCTTGGGTGAATAAATGCAGACCATCTGAGTGAAATTGCGATTCGGCGCAGGATGAGTCAGTGGAGCCTGTCAAAGGTCCGACGCTTTGACCATACGTTCGTCAATCGATTGACGGAGGTGCTTCCGAGAAGAGGTCAGAATTCAATATGAATGGGTCTGGCAGGATAAGGAAAATACGTTGGTACGCGAGAGGAGCGAGACAGGCGGGGCACGGAGTGCTGAGTCACTGGAAAGTTCTGAGTTTTGAGTTCAAGGTTCTGTGTTGGCCGAAAAAGCTGAAAGCGGACTTTTGAGTCACAAGCCACTCTTCACTGGTTGTGAAACGGGAACTGGAGCAGAAGACAGAGAAGACTCGCGAGCCAGTTCTTCATGAATGGCTGAGACCAGTTCGTCCAAGTCAAAATGCCATATTTTTCACGGAACGGCACGACACGAGGTTCTAGGTTCACCGTTCGAGGTTTTCGGAACTTCGAACCCTGAACTTCGAACCTCGAACCATTATCCGTCCCGCCCGACCCACCTTTCCCGCTCGTCGCGCAGCTCATGCTACAGAAAACTGTTCCGAGACCCGCAGCCCCTGGGCCTTCGAGGCAAACCCTTTCCGTTTCATTTTCTCAATGAGTGTGGTGCGGTTCACCTGGAGCAGCTGAGCCGCCTTACTCGTGATCCCCTTGGCCTGGCGAAGCGCATCCACGATCAAACGGTTCTCGAGCTGTTCAATCTCTTGCGACAAATTCACTCCCTGATCGCTGAAGCTGATAAAGTGCGCCGCAGGCTGCTCCGCAGCGACTGGAGAGCGCCGGATGCGTTCTGGAAGATCGGACGCTTCGATTGTCCCTGAGCGGCTCAGCACCGCGAAGCGTTCGACCATGTTTTCTAATTCTCGAATATTCCCCGGCCAGTGATATTCCATCAAACGGGCCATCGCGTCAGGAGAGCAGTCTGTCATCGTAGTCGGCTTGCCGTGATTCAACTTCGCCAGAAAATGGTTCACCAATTGCGGGATATCGCTTCTGCGCTCCCTTAGAGGTGGAATGGTGACGGGGATCACATTCAGACGGTAATACAGATCTTCACGGAAACGTTTCTGCCGGACGGCCTCCTCCAAGTCTTGATTGGTGGCGGCGACGACACGGACATCCACGTCGATCGTTTTCGTGCCCCCTACTCGCTCGAATGAACGCTCTTGGAGGACGCGAAGCAGTTTCACTTGCAGCCCGAGGCTCAACTCGCCGATTTCGTCGAGAAAGATCGTTCCACCGTGCGCCGATTCAAAGCGCCCGATTCGCGTTTGTACCGCGCCGGTAAACGCTCCCCTCTCATGTCCAAACAACTCAGACTCGAGCAGATTCTCAGGAATGGCGCCACAGTTGACCGGGATGAGCGGACGATCTTTACGCGCGCTGTTAAAATGCAGCATCCGCGCGACCAACTCCTTGCCTGTCCCACTCTCCCCCTGGATCAAGACCGTGCTGCCATGGTCTGCAACCTTTGTAACAAACTCAAGGACTTGCCGGATCGATTCGCTGCTGCCGACAAACTGTTCCATCTGATATTGGTCACGGACGGATTTCCGAGACGACAGCGTGCTCTGTCGGCGGCGATAGGCCTCCAGCGCCCTATTGATGGTAATCGTAAAGACCTCGTTGTCGAACGGTTTTGTCAAGAAGTCGAAAGCGCCGGCCTTCATGGCCTTGACCGCACAGTCGATTGAGCCGTAACCGGTCATCACTATCCCAATCACCTTGGAATCGATCTGGTGGATGCGCTCCAGGACGGCTAGGCCATCGATATCGGGCAGCCTTAGATCAGTCATCAGCACATGAACGGGAATCTCTTTGGCCACGCGAATGGCCTCCAGTCCGCTCCC
>CAZGYZ010000213.1:0-4258 GCA_964530675.1 uncultured Nitrospira sp.
GGGCGGTGAAGAAACTCGCTGAAGGGGAAAAGGAATCAGCTCAATCGACGCCTAAGGGCTAGCCTGCATTATTCATGACAGTTCGTCGCGAAATCGCGTTCCAACAAATGTTTCTGGTTGCGAGTTTCTAGTTTCAGGTTGTCAGAGACGATCCTCTGAAAACTTGAAACCCGAAACCCAAAACCCGTAACTCGGATGACGCGTCACGCGCAAGAGCAGCGGATCGACGATTGCAGCAGAAGTGTTCATGAATAATGCGGGCTAGAGAGGGCTGGTTGTTCGTTCGATCAGCTGCCGTTGTTCGGCAGAGCGAAGGCGAATTTTGAAGATGACACGGCGGCTTTTTTCGCGGTTTACCACGGCAAGTGAGTCATAGATCAAGTCTTGTCTGCCGCGGCCGGACGCTGAGGTGATTTCTTGGAAACATTGGTACGAAGCCGGTTCTATGGCTTGAATGACCTCCAGGCCCTTCACCATCACCGCCAGCGACCGTTCCTGACTCAACTTTAAATTAAACGCATCGCTGCCGTGATCGTCGGTGTGCCCTTCGATGGCAAGGGAGTCGATCTTGTCGCGCAGCGGTCCGCACAATGCCCCCACATAGAAGGGCAATGCTTCTACAAGGAATTGATCCGCAGTAGGCGATAGCGTGCTTTTCCCCAGCTCGAATGTGAGGAGGTTTTCCGGGACCACGATCATGAGCGCGAGCGGGTCGCGAGGATCGGCATCGAGGGAGAGGCCCAGGCGTTGAATGTGGTCACGCAACACCACCTGCACGTCCTCTTTGTTTTCTTGCAGTTCAGACTGTGCTGCAGAGGAGGTTTTGGTGAGCTGCACCACGAAGAGCAAGATGAATACGATGGCGAGCGATGTCATCAGATCGGTGATGCCGATTGTCGTGTGGGAGGCGCCTGCGCCTTGTGTTGTGACGTGGTTCATGCGGTAGGCCGTTGCGAGGACACCAGCGACCGTTTTGGCCAAAAATGGTGCCCCTCTGTGCGAGAGAGGCCTGACGATGTACGCTGTTCAGCGAGCCTGTCCGTCAGGCGGTCGATGAGGTCCTCAAGCGTCGCTGTCGTCTGTGTCCGATCTCTGTGCATGTCTTTGAGCGACGCAGTAAGTTCATGAATCGAATCATTCAGCGCTGTCATCGGAGTTGTAAATTCTTCACGGATGACTCGCGGCAGTTCAGCCGCCGTACGTTGTACCGTGGCTTGCTCGCCTTGTTTCAATTTTGTTAAGGATCGAACCGCTTCGGTCAGCTCGGCAATGGGCGCCGCCAGGCTGTCTGTCCCCGTTCCTCCGATCCGTTCCATCAGTCCTCCGCCGGAAGTCTGCTTGGCTCCGCTGTGCGCGCGGTGCATCGGCGTGAGTTGCTCCAGCATCTGTTCCATGGTTTTGCGGGGAAAAAGTTTGTCGATGAGGCTGAGGAACGAATGCTGCTCATTCATGAGCCGAAAGACCATCGGTTTTTCAATGAGCGTGAACAGGTTGGCGGCAATCAGCCCGACGATGGACGTCAGAAATTTTCCGGCAAGCCCGTTGATGAGCCCCTGAATCCCGACAATGTCATGTCCGTCCGCGTGGAGTTTACTGAGGCCAATAAATAAGGCCAGGAAGGTCAGCAGCAACCCGATGCCGGTCACGAGGGAAGGCAGTTGGCTGTAGAAGGCCAGGTTCACGCGATGGCTCAGGAGCGTATCCTGCGTAAAGATTTCCTCCGCGCGCCGCGTACTGAAAATATGCGGTTCCACGAACCAGGGGACTTGTTCCAGGATCAGAGTCTTGCGGAATTGCGCCCAGGGCTGCCGAAACATGGGTTCCTTCTGCATGGCCGTTTCAACGGCCTGTAGATCATCGCAATCGATACGCGTGGGGGAGGATGCGGCCTGGTCAGCCGGAGGCGCGAAGCCTACCAGCGCATGACTCGTGAATCGCTCACGATCGACGTCGCCGCGCTTGTCCGCGAGGGCGATCAGCATTTGGCGTACACGATTGAAAGGCCGTTGCGCACGGGACACATCCATCCTCAACCGTATGATGTGCCAGAGGAAAAAGAGCACGATTCCGAAAGATCCGATCCAGCTCAACATCGGGCTTTCGGGCCCTCCGAAAAATGCTGCATCACGGCTCAAAAATTCCCACAGACTGGATATGCCGATCATCGTATCCTCAGTGTATGGCAACTACACAGGTAGATAGGCTGAAGGTTTTTAGGGGTTAGGCTTCTTGCGCAACGAGGATTCATCTCTGCTTGAACCTATGATCGAAGATACAAACTTCAGCCTTCAGCCTAAACACCTGAGTAGTTACCGCTCATGTACGGCAGACTGCGTGATACTCCAACGCCAGGGAAAGCCTTCTCAACTTCCGTGCCTTGCACAACAGAGACAAAAGCTCACAGAAATCCCATGACCTGCAATTTTCTTGGAGTCTGATCCTCAGTTGCCAGGCATTCTTTGCCTGGCAATCGGCATAATAGGCCTCCCGAGCACAGAGCTGTCCGATAGGGAACGTATGGTGAATAGCCTATGGCCAGTTCTCTCTCCACACTGGGACGATATTTTCTGGAAAATTATGATTGTTTGATAGAGGATACGTAGCGGCATAAGCCCGGTGAGGCCTCGCGGTCTGTCAGATGAAATCTTGCGTTATACTGGCGCCAAATCGATTGGGATAGTCTCGCGGCGCTTGAACGCGACTATAAAGGAAAAGACCCATGAGACTTCGTGCTGCACTCCTCTTCACGGTGACCGTACTTGCTGTTGATCAGGCACTGCCGGCGTGGGCTGAGGCTCCATCGGTTCCCGCACAGCCTGCATTGGACCAGGCCATTGAGCAGTATATTCGGTCGCACCCTGAGGTCATTGAGCAGGCCATGCAGGCCCTTGATGTCAAGCGCCAGAGGGATGAAAAATTACGGGTCAGGCAGGCCATTGCGACACACCAGGAGGAGTTGCTGCGAGATCCTGCTTCTCCCGTTAGTGGCAATCTGAATGGAGACGTAACCGTCATCGAGTTTTTTGACTATCGCTGTGGATACTGCAAGCGGGTCGCGAGTGCCGTGATGCAGTTACAAAAGGACGAACCAGGGGTACGGGTGGTGTACAAAGACTTTCCCATTTTGGGAGAGGTATCGGTCTTTGGGGCCCGCGCTGCGCTAGCCGCCCGGGAGCAAGGCAAACACCAAGTGTTTCACGAGGCAATGTTGACATCAGAAAATGAGCTGACCAGGGAAGAAGTCCTCGCAATCGCTCAACGAGTTGGTTTGGACATCAAGAAGCTTGAGGTGGACCTGCAGGCGCCTGAGTGGCAAGCAGCGATCGATCGTAATCACGCGCTGGCCAAACTTCTCGGTATTTCCGGAACGCCGGGGTTTGTCGTAGGCAATGAAGTCTATCCAGGGGCGCTAGAACTGGCAGGCCTCAAAGCCCTTGTGAAACAAGCGCGAACGAAACGGTAGTGCACCCGGAACCGTGTTTAGCTCGAAGCACTTGTCGTGCCGGGAAATGATTGCATGGTGAGTAATCGGAACTCCGGGATTTGATCAGGACGCGGAATGAATGCCATCTCGGCGATGGCCATTTCACCACGCTCGCTGGTCGCCATGATTTTCACCTTATATTTGTCTGCAGGAATTGGGCGATTCATATCCTCTGGCAACGACGTGACACGAAGGAATGAAGATCCATCAGCGCCTAAAAAGAAGTTGAAGACATCAACAAACATGGCATCCAGGAACTGTGGATCTTTAGTGGGATGAACATTAAAGTTTGTTGATCCAACCTGGTCGTGCCTCAGTTTAAGATGACTGCCGATGGCATGGAAGTTCTGCGGCCTCTTCTCCAAAGAAGTCAGCTTCACTTCTACATTCCTAAAGGTAACATCAGCGCTGTTGATCAATGCGATACGGTAGGTATACAGCCTTCCGCTGGTGTGGGTTGCCTGCGACCGATCGACGTATGAATCTGCCTGCACCCAGGGTTCTCCTTCACGAATCATCATGGACAATTTGCCGCTCCTTAAATTCGGTCGAAAATATAAGTGAGTCGCCCATATACAGAAACCCACAAACCCGATCCAAAATACCCATGTGTCTGTGTATTTGTCGGCGAGCCATGGTGGGACATCCTCGATCCCGAAATATAGGAACCAGGCCTCCACATTCGATCTGGCTTGTCGAGGGGTGACTGTCGAAAGCAACATGAGCAACCCAAGCCCCAAACTTGGGAGGGATTTAAGGACCCATTTCCAATAC
>CAZGYZ010000214.1:0-4244 GCA_964530675.1 uncultured Nitrospira sp.
TGGATGATCGTCGTGTGGTCTTTGCCTCCGAACTGCCGCCCGATCTCGGGATACGAGGAGTCCGTGAGCTCCCGGCAGAGATACATGGCGATCTGCCTTGGATGCACCAACGTCTTACTCCGGCGACGGGACTTCAGGTCGGAGATCTTTACGTGGAAGCGCGCGCCCACCGTTTCTTGAATATCGTCCATCGACACGATTTTCTTCTTAGCGCCGATCAGATCTCGGAGTACGTTCTTCGCCATCTCCAGCGTGATCGTTTGGCCCGTGAGCGAGGCATAGGCGCCAAGGCGTACCAGCGAACCCTCGAGTTCACGGATATTGCTTTTCATCGTCGTGGCGAGAAACTGGATGACATCGACCGGCAACGTCACACCTTCGTCCTCGGACTTTTTCCGCAAGATGGCAATCCGCGTTTCCACGTCCGGCGGCTGGAGATCCGCGATCAGTCCCCATTCAAACCGCGACCTCAACCGTTCCTCAATATCGGGCATGTCTTTCGGAAAGCGATCGCTCGAGAGGACAAGCTGCTTATGCGCTTCATAGAGAGCATTGAACGTGTGGAAAAATTCCTCTTGCGTACGCTCTTTGCCCGCCAAAAACTGAATGTCGTCGATCATCAACATGTCGATATGACGATACCGTTTCCGCAGATCCATCATTTTGTCGTATCGAATCGAGTTGATGACCTCGTTTGTAAACTGCTCGGTCGTCAAGTAGGCAATCCTAAGATCGGTCCGCTCGGCCACATAATTTCCAATGGCATTCAAGAGATGTGTTTTTCCTAGCCCGGTTTCCCCGTAGATAAAGAGTGGGTTATAGGCTTTCGTCGGCTGTTCGGCAACCGCCATACAAGCGGCATGGGCAAATTGATTTCCCGCGCCTACTACGAAATTATTAAACGTATACCTTGGGTTGAGCTGTATTCCCCTTTTTGTCCGTGCCCCGGTATTCGGTCGTCCAATTGCAGCGATACCTCCGCTATTCTCGGACTGCTTTGTCGCCTGTTTACGAAAGATGACGAATGTGATCGAGGTCTCTTCCCCGCCCCGGGCAGCAGAGATAGCTTCAGTTAACAGGGGCCCATGATGTTGGCTTAACCAGTCGCCGAAGAACTTATTCGGGACTCCTAATTGAGCCGTAGAATCCTCAATCCTTTCAAGGTGAATCGGGGTAAACCACGTATCAAAAACTTGTTTTGGCACTTTCCCTTGGATATAGGCCAAGGTATCCTGCCACACGGTTAAGGTCGTCATTGTCTACGTATCATTATTTATACACAGAGTTATTAACACCTGTTGATAACCTGATTTATCAAAGAGGTCTTCCCCGGTTAATCACGACTATTATCAGGCATTAAGGAATTGAGGTAATAGCTGGTACTTCAATAATCACAAGCTAAAGACTCTGCATGCAGTGGTTACCCAGAGTCAACCCCCAACTTTCTCCACAAAGATGCAGCTGTAATACATCATACAATTCAACTCATTAATCTCCATCCACAATATCCACTGAACCTACTCCTACTCCTTCTCCTACTACGATCTGTCTTTAATACACGATAATTTAAGAGAAGAGCCGGTCAGAAACTTATAGAACAACAACGTGATCTGATGAAAAAATCTTATGGACCAGATCGTCATAGGTTAAAGTCGGACGAGACCCACTAACCATCATCCTTTCAGGAGTGACCACAACTTCTTTAAGAGAAGAAGGGATCATAGACGATGCTTCTTCGAGAAAGACGATGTCTATATCTGCTTCACCAGCCTGAAAGAGTGATGGAGAAATCTGTTCAGGCTTTTGCCGAAGTAGATAGAGAGTTGAACTCATCAATCCACCATTATTCTATTTAAAAACAAGGCTTCTATCAGCCGATCGAACGAGCTGTCTAATTTCATCTACTGTTCGAGTTGTCACGTGAAAATCATCAGACCACATATCCATAGATGTCCCTGGCTCGACGATAAACGGAACAGCTAAGTGTTTAAAGGAAGGAAGATATTTTTCAAGTATCTCGGCATCGACTATCTCTTCTGTATCTTCCATTAATAACCGGGAAGCAGGACCTAAAAGGACGACGGTTGTGTCATGATCCCCCGCACAAAGCCCTAACGCTATACGAAGCGCCTCGACCGGACGAGCGGTTGAACGAGGATCATCTGAAATCACCACCACCACACGTTTCGACATATATGACTGATCTCATCACCGGCTTCTTATGTAAAAGCGAGAAATCGATCGCAACCGTCGATAATTCCAGACAGCACCACTAACCCAGACAATGAAACTCGAGAATCGACAGTGGCTGTTGGAACACCATGTTGTTGACAGCCATAAGCACAAACAGACATCTTCGCCCCAGCATCGATTAGACCAAGATAACGTTGATCCACCACCGTCTTTACCCCTTCGTCAATGAGATAAAGATAGACCTCAACTCCTTGCCGTAAGGCGGCATAAGTGAGCTGAGCAACAGTCTCAACGCTTGGATGAGACGGGGGTGTGGATAACAAGAGACCCAACCTGCGAGCTGGCATAATTACAAACCAAAGACATCAATACAATCAATTATTTATAAGATATATGGCCCGCGAGACTACGAGGTTTTTTTGAGAAAGTCAATATCAAAAAATTGGGTTTTTCATGAGGGGAGGGAGCGAGTTTTCAGGAGAGAAGAGAGGCCGGTCAGAGGGAGTTCCTCTTGAGCCTTCGATTGAAGGTTACGGAGAATGACGGAGCCTCGACCAGCTTCGTCGTCACCCAGCAGAATGGCATAACGGCACTTCGATCGATCGGCTTGGCGAAGATGGGCTTTAAGTGTGGTCGCGCGATAGTCGCACTGAGATGAAATTCCAATTCTGCGGAGTTCATCGAGCAGTATGAGCCCCAGCTTGGTCCCGTTCTCCCCGAAAGCCGCAACATAGTAGAGACATTCGTAGGACGAGGATGACGATGTCTCCGGGAGCATCAATGACACACGCTCAAGCCCGACAGCGAATCCTACAGCCGGAACGGAGGGACCGCCGAGCGTTTCCACCAAGCCGTCGTAGCGGCCACCGGCGCCCACTGCATTTTGAGCGCCCAAATGAGTTGAAGTAATTTCAAAGCTAGTCAAACAATAGTAATCAAGCCCCCGCACTAAACGAGGATTGAGTCGATAGGGGACTCCAATGGCCATGAGACCTGCAAGGACTTGGTCAAAATGGGTACGGGCTTCAGGAGAAAGATGGTCGGTCAATCTGGGAGCCGACTCGGTTGCAGCCCGACAGTCCGGCACCTTGCAATCCAGCGCCCGCAAGGGATTCGTGTCCATCCGGCGTTGGCAGTTTGCACAGAGGTGAGATTCCTGTTGTCTGAGGAATGTCAGAAGTACAGCCTTATAGGCAGTGCGGTCATCGGAATTTCCCAGACTGTTGATCTCCAGTGTCAGGTCCGGCAGAGCCAGATCAGACAATAAGCGCCATAGCAATGCAATGATTTCGATGTCTGCACGAGGGTCCAATGTACCAAAGGACTCGACCCCGAATTGATGGAACTGACGGAGACGTCCCGCTTGCGGCCGTTCGTGGCGGAACATTGGGCCGATGTAAAAATACTTTTGAGGAAGCGGGTCGGCCGCCCGATTGTGCTCAATGAAGGCGCGAACCGTACCAGCTGTGCCTTCCGGACGCAAGGTCAGTGAGGTTCCATCCCG
Source organism: uncultured Nitrospira sp. (assembly GCA_964530675.1). Classification (GTDB taxonomy): domain Bacteria; phylum Nitrospirota; class Nitrospiria; order Nitrospirales; family Nitrospiraceae; genus Palsa-1315. The sequence goes on from CAZGYZ010000214.1 coordinate 3,698, forward strand.
GTCGGGAAAGGTATACATCTCCTTCTCGACAATATCTGTCGCCGCACCGATGCTCCGGGCGAAAAGCGCGGTGAGTTCGAAGATGGGGATACGGATTTCCTGATACCCGTAACAGAGCGCCCAACGTCTCGCTGCATCCTCAATGAAACGCCACCGAGGAGTTTCCTCGGGAAGGATGTCTTTGACGCCCTTGACGCCCTTGATTATGTCCATAGTCAGCGACCGTCTAGCAGGATGCTGAAAAAGTCTGCCAGCTTCGCAGTAAGGTTAAGGCTTAGGTTGAGGCTGAGAACAGATAGTATAACTTCGCTCAACCTTAACCTCGACCTCAGCCTGTGTTGATCGCTGCGGCCTTGCTGAACAGCCTTTTTCAGCATCCTGCGTGGCATTTTCCTATTGTCATAGAAATGGGGACGATTGAATTTCCATCGTGCCACAACAGTTTCTCCGCAAACTCCTAGAAAGATTCGGGACTATAGCGACGGGTGCCAGGCAAGTCAACGCGCTCAGAAGCGTCAATCGTCAGTGGTCAAAGGTCAATCGATGT
>CAZGYZ010000215.1:0-4221 GCA_964530675.1 uncultured Nitrospira sp.
AACCAGTGGAGGATCTCGCGCATGCCGCTGAAGAAGCCAGAATATCGAAGGGCCCTCATGTTGGGAACAGCTCTACTACTTGCCGGTGCCGCATGGTCCACGTCGTTTGCAGCGGAAGAGGCCGGTATTATTGCCCAGTCCGCCGACTACTTCCCCGATCAGACTGGAAACGAATGGCACTATCGAGGCCAAATTACCGAAGGGCCTCTGCAAACGGTTGAGCATAAATTCTTCTCTAACGTGTCTTCGGTCACCGGCACAAAAACCATCAACGGCATGACGGTCACCGTGTTCCACGATACCAATCCAGGCAACCATGGCACAATGGACAGTTTCTACCGGCGGGATAGCGTCGGTATAGTCTATTACGGCTCAGAGCCGGGCACGCCCTTTGAGAAACAGCTCGTGCCCTATCAGATCGTACGCTTCCCGATGAAGGTCTCATCGTCCTTCCCGCAATTCAACCGCAAGGATTTGGATTTCGGTAACGATCTGAATCGGGACGGTATCAACGAAAAGGCCGATGCGCAGGGTGATGCTTCAGTATTGGGACAGGAATCAGTGACCGTACCAGCCGGCACGTTCAAGGATGCCGTGAAGGTAGAAGCGCGCATGCGTATGCACATTTATCTCTCCGGCACGAAAAAGACGGTCCAGGGGACCGATGTGATGACCGCTTGGTTTGTGAAGGGCGTCGGCTTGGTGAAATATGTCGAACGGCAGGAACTGTCTCCGCTGGAAGAGGATCGGGGCGTGGTGACAGATATTATGGAAGAACTGGAATCGTACGAGATCAAGCTGCCGAAGGCCTCACTCGGGCGGAGCGAAACCCCGCCGGCGGGTCTGCTCGCTGACAATGCGGGTAACGACAAATTGCATCAGGTACTCTTCACCTCCGGCTTTCGCCCCGACTCCGGACAGGCGATGCCCCCCAAACGGCTGACGCCCCACTAACGCGCCGGTGATCGGACGATTCAGATAGAGATTCCCGATATCTTCAATGCCCCCTTCACCCTTGGCTCTTGAAGACACTAGACTTTCGGTAGTGGATGTTCATCGCGTAGGAACCATCCTGCGTCTTTGTCCTACATTTCTACCGCCTGCTCTGCCGAAATAATCACTCCTGCTCGTCTCTGTTGCACAAGTCGGCTCAACGGTAAGTCGAACCTGCGTAATTATTATTCCCATTACGCGTGCGTGCATACTTAGCAGGATTGCTAAATGGATTGTTTCGGAGTATAGGTGTCCGCACCTATGCTCCACAATACCACGAAGAACATTTTGATGACGAGCAAGACCGCGCTGCATAGCGCCATGGGCATGGTGATCTTGATCGTCTCACTTGTGGTGAACCTCGGATCCACCGCTGCTGATCAAGCACAATATTTTTACGATGAGCTGGGCCGCTTGACCGGTGTTATCGATGGACAAGGCGATGCGGCGGTCTATCAATACGATGCAGTTGGCAACCTCTTGAAGATTGATCGCTTCACGACCACCGGTGGCAATATCGGTATCTTCTTCGTCACGCCCGGCAGTGCGATTGCAAAAAACCCTGACGGGACACCGGCGAATAAGCAAGTAGAGATTCGCGGCTTCGGCTACACCTCGCCGCCATCGAGTAATCAGGTGGCGTTCAACGGGACAACCGCTGCAGTGGTATCAGGCACAGTGTCCCGTCCGTCTGTCCGGTAGGAGATTTTCGTTCGACTCGCCATCTGTTTCCACACTGACCGAGCCGATTTCCTCTCGTTGACCGGAGCTATTTCATCATCTCTTCTCGATTTCTTCTGCTGTCCGACCTCTTGTCATCGCGCCACCATCTTCCCTGCACGATTTCGCGCGCACTTTGCCGGACAACCGCGTTTCGCTTCACCCGTGATCCCGCTACCCCTTATCCCGCTATCCCTCGCCTGGCTTTGCCGCAAACACATCGATGCCGGCCCACACCTCGGCGGGTGTCCGCCCCTGCAAGTGATCGTGGGGTCGTTCGTGGTTGTACCAGGTCCGAATCTCCTGCAACTTCCTCGTCAGCGCTCGCTCGTCTGCAATGGATTCGGTGGCCAGTTCCCGCTTGACCGTCCCGATGAACCGCTCGACCCGTCCATTCTGCCAGGGACAGCCAGGCTCGATCCGCTGCTGACGAATCCCCAACACCAACAGGCCCAGCCGAAACCATCGCGAGACCAACACCGCTTCATTGTCTGTCCTCAGGAATTGTGGCCGACCATAGTGCTTTACGGCTTGCACGAGTTCCTGTAACAACGTCCACGAGGATTTGTCTGAGAGCCGCTGCAACCGCAGACAGGCCCGACTCGCATGATCGAGGATCGCCAGCGCCAGATGCGGCTGGCCGTGTTGATCCGTCTTGACGAGGAGATCGCAGCCCCAGGTGCGATTGCACGGCATCGGGCGTGGGACACGATGCTTCAATTTCCGCCGCGCTGAGAGGATCAGATACTGGTGACGCCGGCAGGTGTCCGCGACATAGGTCTTACTCACCGTCATCTGTTTCCTGGATTTCCACCGCCGATTGAAGTAATGCACAATCGTCCGGCAGCCCGCCTCCGGCATGACCACTTTCATTCGGATGATTTCTTTCTTAACCCACTGTGGCTTGGGCTGGGCAAAGACTCGACGGGGTGGTGAGGTCTGGCTACCAGTATGGTGCCATCGACGTTGTGCACGCCGATGCAGCCATGACAGAAACTCTTGGAGTACCAGAAGACACCGCGTCAGGAGTCGAACGAGCCAGGTGCGCATCGGGCAGGCCTCCTCTATTCTCTATGATATGAAGGGGGCAAGGGGAGTCGCCGGTCAGGTGGGTGTGGCCCGCGTTACCGCTTCCAGGTCTCGATGACAAGATTGGGCACGCGCTGAAAGTGCGCGAGGTTGTTCGTGACCAATGTGCGCTGGGCGTCCAGTGCTGTCGCGGCAATGAGCAGATCCGCATCGGGGAGCAGGGCGCCCTGCCGGTGGAGTTCGCCATACAACGTGGCGGCGCGGTCCACCACCTGATCGGTGAGCGGGAGGATGAGGCTGGCCTGACACAGGAGCGTAAATGCCGCCTCCTGGGCCCGCGCTTGCTTGGCTTTGAGCCCACGTAGCAGTTCATAGCGGGTGATAATGGAGAAAGCGAGTCGTTCGTGCTCGGCGAGATAGGTCCGTACCCGTTGCAGGACGAGCGGATGTTGTTTGAGGAGTTCAGAGAGAATATCGGTGTCGAGCAGGGCGGCAGGCTGGGCCATCAGGCGGCCGGTTCACGAAAGAAGTGCTGCCGGTCCAAGGCGATGGCCTCCACATGTGCAATGTCTTCAGCTGTGAGCCCCTGGTAGACCCGTGCGGCACGCCGCAAAACTTCCTCGGCACTGACAGCCATCTCGGTGTCCACCGTGACCTGCACTTCTGCGTCGTTTGCGAGCGCTAAGGGTTCCAACGGCTGTAAGACTCCGTCATGGTAACGAGCTTTGACCGTCTGTCGCATGGCGGATCCCTCCTCAGCCCCCGACTATTTCCACTTAATTTGGGTCTTGATGGTTCCTATTGTACCCAAACCCGATGAAAATCTCACTACCTGTTGTAAAAACCATTCACCACGATCGCAGGCCAAAGGCCTCACTCGGGCGGAGCGAATCCTCGCCGGAGGGTCTGCTCGCTGATGACGCGGGTGACGACGAATTGCATCAGGTACTCTTCACCTCCGGCCTTCGCCCCGACTCCGGACAGGCGATGGCCCCCAAACGGCTGACGCCCCACTAACGCGCCGGTGATCGGACGATTCAGGTAGAGATTCCCGACGTCGAATCGCTGCCTGGCCAGCTCCAGATTGGTCGGGCTCCGTGAATAGACTCCGCCGGTGAGGGCATAGGCCGTCGAATTTGCCAGCGTCAATGCTTCTTGAAAGGATGCGGCCTTCATCACTGAGAGGATTGGCCCAAAGATTTCTTCTTGGGCTACTCGATGCGCTGGCTCCACATCCGCGAAGACCGTCGGCCCAATATACCAGCCTGCTCCTATTACAGTCCCTTCGACCAGCAGGCAGGCTTCCTTCTTCCCAATCTCGATATATTCCTGAACCTTCGACTGCGCTCGACGATCGATTACCGGCCCAACTTGCGTGCCAGGCTCTTCCGGATTTCCGACCGTCAGACTCTTCACCGCCTCTTTGAGACGATCCAGAAAACTATCGTAGATCGCCGCATGCACTATCGCCCGCGAGCA
>CAZGYZ010000216.1:0-4169 GCA_964530675.1 uncultured Nitrospira sp.
TCCGCTTGTGCTGACGGAAGAAGAAGCCTGGCAGGTGCTGCGATACGTGCGGTCCTTCGTGAAAGAAGGCAAGTAATATATCTGCCTCATCCGCCTGACGGGCTGTTGCCTTATGCGACAGCCCGCGTTTCGCCTAAGACCTGGAATGCCCCAGAGGCATATTCCCTTTCTTCATGCCTGTCCATAAATCCTAGCGAAATAACACTAATGAGAGATTTCCCGATTGTACCTTCCTGGCACGGCCTTCGCCTTTTAATCGAAGAGAATTAAGCCCGCATATTCACGAGGGTTCGTGCCCTCGCCTGGCTTCCAAGCGATTTTACGGCGATATCCGTGAATAATGTGGGGTAAGATGTCTTTGGAAATTTCTCGGCCGTTCCACTTCGTAGCCTGAGGAGGAAAAATGAATGTATTGATTGTTGCTGCCGTACTTGCTGCTCCCTTGATGTTATTACAGCCTGTTTGGGCGCATACCGATGAATCGCTGGATGCGATGCAGACGCCACATGGGGGGCAAGTCCGCGCTGCAGGTCCCTATCACCTGGAGCTTGTTGCCAAGGAGGGAGAGCTGGTACTGCATGTGACCGATCACGCAGGGCAAGAGATAAAAACTCATGGTGGAGAGGCCAAGGCGAATATTCAACAGGGTAAGGCTGGAAATAAAACAACAGTCAAACTGGAACCGTCACCACAGAATATATTGACGGGGCACGGCGAGTTTCAGGTCAACTCGGAGACAGTGATTGTTGTATTCGTCAAGTTGCCTGAGCAGGATGCCTATGCTGCTAAATTTACTCCGCTGAAACCAAAGTCTGTCGGAGTGGGAAAGAAAGTGGACGATGGACATGATCATGACCTTCAGCATACGCACCATTGAACTGGATGATCTAGTTGTCTTCGTGCCGGGGCCATACTCAGACGGCCAAAGAAAAGAGTATATAGCGAATGGCTTATGGACGATTGTCAGTGCAGACAGGCAGAACTTTCGTTGTTCGTGCTATACGCTTTAACTATCAGTTCCTGTTTCCTGCCATATGCTCTTCGCATACATAAATAAGGAGAGATCATGAGTGAACAAAAGACGATCACTGCATTCTATGAGCAGGACCATGACCGATTGGACGAATTGTTCAAGACTTTTCAACAGTTGAAGCAGATTGATTTTCCCAAGGCCAAGGAAGCCTTCAAAGCATTCAAGATCGGCTTGCAACGTCATATCGTGTGAGAGGAGGATCTGCTGTTTCCTCTGTGGGAAAAGGAAACCGGCATATCCGAAGGTGGGGCGACCTCTGTGATGCGGGCTGAGCATCGCCAAATTGAACAGCAGCTCGAATCGATTCACCGGAAGGTGGCAGAACAGAATCCTGAGAGCGATCAAGATGAACAGGCCTTGTTGAATCTACTCGGTTCCCACAATATGAAAGAAGAGAGGGTGCTCTATCCAGGCATCGATCGGGTCACCAGTCCAGGGGGAGCGGGAAACCGTCTTTCAGAATATGAGGAACATCCCGGAAGAGCGGTACAAGCTCTGTTGCGGACAGTACTGACGGGGAGACGAGACTGGTTTGTTTTGTTATCTGGTTGGTTTGGTTCATCTGGTTCGTTTCGTTCAACCAAATAAACAAGACAAACCGAATAAACCAAATAATAGTCTTCTTCGTTATCGGATGACGAGCAAGGAGCGGATAGCCCGATGCACGACCGCATGAGACAGGCTGCCCAGTAGGAATCGTTCAAAACCCTTCCGCATGCGAACGGTTCGGTGCGCGTCGTTCGATGACCGTACCAGCCGTCTGCCAAAGCCTCCCATCCCCCCACTCTGTAGGATAGCGGATCCTCAATGATACTCGTATCCTGAGCCGTATGACGGACAGGAATTCGCCCATCTCATGGCGGCCAATTGTACGTGCGGTAGCCATTGCCTATGGCATTACCTTCGTGTCGGGGCTGGTGTTGGCCTTCGCCGGGATCACGCCACAAACCCATCACGTGGCCTACCCTCTACTTGCACTGCTCACGGGCTCGGTGGGAGTAGCTCTTGCGCTCAGGGCGGCTGACACGACAAGGTTCTCGTATCTTCTGTCGATTGGAGTGGGCATCTGGCTTCTCAGTTCGACCAGTGTCTTGTTCGGAGCACAGTCCTTTGCTGGCTGGGTCGATAGCAGTGTCTTTACCGGTATTACACTCCTTCTGGGCCGACTTTTGGTGGGATCAAGCCTGGACTCACGTCCAGCATCTATCGTGCCCTATTCAACCCTCGTTCAACGAGCGACTCGGACGCACAGACATTCCTAGCAAGGCAATCACTGTTTTCGATGGTTCCTATCCTACCACAGCGCATTATCCTCCACGGTAGGCTTGACACCTCTCCCCAGTCAGCCTAGCCTTCGCTGTATTACAAGATGTGTGGACGATTTACTCAAACTGCCACCTCTGCCATCATTGCCGAACAATTTGGGGTCATTGGCCCGTCGCTCTTTCAACCTCGCTATAACATCGCTCCGTCTCAGCCCATCGCGGTCATCCGGATTGAGCCCGACAGCACCACACGGACGCTCGTGATGCTTCGATGGGGACTGATCCCGTCGTGGGCCAAAGACCCCAAGATTGGGAATCAGTGTATCAATGCCAAAGCAGAGACCGTGGCAGCAAAACCATCCTTTCGGTCTGCTTTCAAAAAACGCCGCTGCCTCGTCATCGCCACTGGGTTCTATGAATGGCAGGTTCAAGGGCAAACCAAGCAGCCCATGTGGATTGGATTGCAGAGTCAACGCCCCTTCGGCTTCGCGGGATTGTGGGAACAGTGGAAACCTGCTGATGGGGAGCCACTCGAAACCTGTACGATCATCACCACAGAGCCCAATAACCTCATGGCCAAAATTCACAATCGCATGCCGGTCATTCTCGCCCCCGCATCCTATGACCAGTGGCTTGATCCCACATTCCAGCACATAGAACCGCTCAAAGCTCTCCTCCGTCCGTATCTGGGTGAAGATCTCATGGCCTACCCTGTGAGTACGCTGGTCAATAACCCACGCCATGATATGCCACAGTGCCTTGAGCCGGTCTCGGTGTAGGGGAAACATTACCGCCCTGCTTGGGCGTGAGGTTGTTGAGGGGCACAGTACCGTGTGGGACTTCTCTTTCACCGCAGGGAGGGGAATGTACCCTTGACGGCGCAGGGGACTTTCCAAGATGCTACGCGGGTAGCTTTCTGAGACACAGATGAAGATCTATTGAGCATGAGGCTCTTCATGGGCGGCATTCTCGCGCTGGCCCTGGCAATCGGAATCGTCATCGGCGCGCACAAGTTATGTGACCTGATCGGGGCGCCGCTTTGGTTCGCAAAATATTTGTTCATCTGCGCGTCTCTCGTCACCGCCTACTTTCTCGCAGAAGAGGTCGTGCCCAACAAACCTTGGGGGGTGTGGCTCGCGATGCTCGGTGCAGCAACGGGAATAATCCCAGTAGGGTTCATTGTGTTCAAACACATCGCAGACGACGACAGGAAAACGCAGGACTCCTCAGAATAAGACCGCCGCAAGGCGTTCGGCAGCCCCTCAGTCTATCGGCTTCCACTCCTGCCTCGATCCTAGTCCTGAGCGACTCTCAGATTGCGTCGACGAAATGTGGCGGACAATGCCCTGTTCGTCATAGACCACTGTGAATGTGTTGATGTTGGAAGGAGCCCCGCCAGCAAACAGACCTACAATGAAGTTGGCCGCGTTTACATCCACATTGCTATAGGTATAGTTCCATACCTCTACATTAGTCAGAGCGGGTGAAGGAGGCAAGCCAGGCAACGGTGAATAGCTACCCGAGTGACGGGAAATGTCATTAGGTTTTCCCAATATCCGCCGCACGTCTACTTTCGTGGAAATGTTGAGTTTGATTTGCGCGATGCGGTCTTGATCTACAATGGAAGGGTTGCCACTGCTCACGCAGCCGGATGCTAGCAGGAGAAAGCCTAGCCATACGCTCACAAGAATTTTTCGGCCATTCATTGATTAGACAATCCTCCCAGGCTCTTCAACCAACTATTTCACGTAATGGCGGGCCAAGCCTGGAGGCCTCGTAACGAGGCCAATTGTAGGAGGGCGGGAGCGGCGGCGCAAGAGCCGTGCGGGGAAATAGCGCATGAAGTTGACAGGACATAAAACGAAAACGGT
>CAZGYZ010000217.1:0-4153 GCA_964530675.1 uncultured Nitrospira sp.
CTGTTGCATCGGCATCTCCGGCTCTCTGCCGGGACGGTAGTGCGAGTGGAGTCGCGCCTATTGACCGATTCGACGCTGGAGCCGCTCAGTCTCCAGGGGTTGAACGATCATTTGAGCACGGTGGCGGATTCCCAGAGGGCCATGTCAATTGCCGCTCGGCTCTATCCCCCTGTCGAGAATACCGCCTTTCTCTTCTTTGAGTTAATCGGTGTCCCGGACTCTGGACTGCCCGATTCGCTGGAAGACCGGCATCGCCGGGCTCTCCTTGAAGGTCTCGCGGCGCAATGTCCTGAGTTGGCGTTGGCTCCCGATATGATCGAAGCCCCGGTCTATGCCGCCTACGCTATTTTCGATGCGCAAAATGCCGTGCGGCTCCATCGGTTGGCGGATGAGACCGCAGCAGTCTGGCGCGATCTGGACCCTCTTGTCAGGGCCCGCACAATCGTGCACCTTCATACTCAGTGCGGGAATGGCGTGTACATGCCGGTTTGGACCGATCTGTTCGACCCCGAACTTCCTGAAGACCACGGTCCCGTGTGGACCTCTCCCGATGTGTGGATCTTCACGGCCGATTTACCCATTGAATGGCCTGGAGAAATGCTCACCAATCGGCTGCTCGCCGAAGGCTGCACCAGGTTTGAAAACCACATCGTCGAGACTCCGGAAAACTAGCCCACAACTCAAGCGAGACGGGCGAGACTCGAAGTTCTGAGTTCTAAGTTCTGGGTTCTGAGTTATCCGGAACTAACTCAAAACTCAGCACTCAGAACCTCCCAGTGCCACAGCATTTCGTGTCCCGCCAGTCTCGCCCCGCTCGCTTGTCACGCGCTACTATCAGAAACCTAACAATTCGTCGATTTTCCTGACGGCTTATCCTATGCTGGGCGTGGTTAGATAGGGAGTACTCATGGCTCAGCAACAGTCTTCGAGCGGGATCATTACCGGGGCTATCACTATCCTGGGACTTGGGCTCGTGTGGGTGACGGTGGTCACCAATTTCCCGTCACAAGAAGAGTTGTCTTCGGCTGCGGTGCCCGTAGAGACTCGTCAGGCAGCGCAGCCCTCGTCTTCCCTGTCTTCGCCACCCACGTTGGATTTCACCATTCCGACCTCTCCTCCGCTGCCTTCAGAGGCAGCTGTGTCGAGACCGGACGATGATCGATTGCGTGACTCCAACGTTGAAGCTCCGGTTGTGACAAGGATGGATTCTCCTACGCCGCAGGCGACCAGGTTGAAGTGCGAATCGGACATCGAACAATTGTGTCCCGACTCTCCGGAGGGTTCTACTCGCACTCGTTGTTTGCAACAGCGTGCCAAACAGCTTCCACTGTTGTGCCAAAACCAGTTGCACGAGCGGTTTGTCAAGTGGAAGGAAGATCAAAGTCGAGCGATGGCGGCCTGCGAGGGGGATATCAAGCGATTCTGCAGAGCAGTTACGCCTGGGAGCGGGCAGATCTTAGGGTGCTTACAATCGCATGGCCAGGAGGTCTCCGACCGCTGCTACCAGACCTTTCCGAAGGGCACATTCCTCTTCAAATAGTCGGTGGGGGGTCGCGAGAAAGAAGTTCTGAGTTCTGGGTTCGAAGTTCCGGAAACCTCGAACTTCGAACCTCGAACCGTTGTCCGTCTCGCTTATCCCGCAACGTCCCTGCCGTTGACGAGTTGTCTGGCTGTTTGCGGCAGTGTTTCTGGCAAGATGTTCCCTCCTGTGCAAGATCCCTGTGAATCGTTACGCGACGAATCGTTTTTTTAGTCTCTCCCATCGTCCGGCTTGGAACTCATCCCGCAGGGCCACGACGACTACGGTCGTGTTGTCGTCGCCGCCGGCTTCATTCGCCATCAGGATAAGGCGATCGGATATGGTGGAGAGATCCTCTGATTCGCTGAGAATGCGAAGGATGTCGTTCTGGTGGACCGCACAGGTAAGTCCGTCTGAGCATAACAACAGCATGTCGCCGCTCTTGACTGGAACTTCCGCCAGCTCTACATCGATACTGCTCCCGACGCCGATGGCTTTTGTGACAATGTTCCTGCGGGGGGAACATTGAGCCTCTTCTTCCGTGATGAACCCCTTGAGGATCTGTTCGGCAACCCAGGAATGGTCTGTGGTGAGGGCTCGGATTGTCCCGTTTCTGACGAGGTAGAGCCGGCTGTCTCCGACATGGGCGATGGCGAGCACTTCCTCGCAGAACGATGCGGCGACTACGGTGGTACCCATCCCGGCATAGTCATGCCTGCTCCATGATTCACGATAAACGACCTCGTTCGCCGCGCGAATCGCGCTGGCAAGACGATTGGTCGATGCTGATACCGAGGCATCGTAGGGGCCGATCAGCGGCAGGTCCGTGCATTTGGCTGCCTCGGCCAGGTGCGCCTGAATCACCTCGACTGCAAGGGCACTGGCAATTTCGCCGGCATTGCCGCCGCCCATGCCGTCACAGACAACATAGAGTCCGAGTAGAGGGTCGGCCACAAAACGATCCTCGTTATGGGGCCGTTTAAGGCCGGTATCGGACTTGGCGCTATGGAATCGTTCAAGGGCCAGACGATACCCCCCCCCTCAGGCTGCGAGACTCTGAAGACAGGCACGGAGTTCGCTTGCGAATTCTTCCGCGCGCCGATAGCGGTGAGGCAACTCTTTCTGTAACGCGCGGTCTACGATCTCTTGCACCATTGGGGGAAGATCCGGCCTCAAGGTTTGAATCGCGGGATGCGGATGATGGGCGATGCTGAACAGTACGGCCGATACGTTGTCAGCCGTAAACGGTAACTGCCCAGTGAGGAGTTCGAACAGCACGACGCCGAGTGAAAAGATATCCGACCGACCGTCCACTTTTTTGCCTGCGATTTGTTCCGGAGACATGTACGTCGGCGTGCCCAGTACAATATTCGTTTCTGTCTTGCTGCTCGATGCCATCTTTGCAATACCGAAGTCCATGACTTTCACGATGTGATCCTTCGTGAGCATGATATTCGCCGGCTTGATGTCACGATGGATGATGCCTTGTTGATGGGCGTAGCCCAGGGCATCCGCAACGGTGGCCACAGTGAGGAGGACTTCGTTGACCGGCCTCAAGTTGGGTTTCCGTGCCCACTGATTCAGAGGTGTTCCCTCGATGAGTTCCATCGCGATATACCCCAAATCGTTTTCTTCTCCTGCATCATAGATGGTTACGATGTTGGGATGGGAGAGCCGTCCGGTGGATTCTGCTTCGCGGAAAAACCGTGCCTTAACGTCTTGCAGTTTGTCGTCGCGGTTGATTTGATCGAGTCGCATGGTCTTGATAGCCACGAACCGTTGGATCGTGGGGTCTTTCCCCAGGTAGACCAGTCCCATTGCGCCACGTCCGAGCTCTTTCAAGACTTTGTAGCGCCCAAGCATACCGGGTGTGCAGCCATTGATCGATGCCGTGGCGGCAATGCTTGCCGGTTCTGATGGAGCCTCTGACTCTTTTTCTTGCCTTGAGTCCTCATCCTCGGCGAGGGCTTGGGCTTCTTGGTGTTGCGTTTGTCTAGGGGGAGCGAAGGCTTCGCGTAGCGAATCTCGGTTTAGGATCCAGGCTGCCGTGAGCCAGAGGCCGGAACCAACGAGGCCGATTGCATAGATCCAGGCGAATCGAGAAGAGCCAATCTGTTCGATCAGCGGCAGGCCCACGGCCCTGAACGCTTTGTTGATGAAGAGGATGACGACGAGGGTCGTCAGCGGAAGGACAAGGTTACGGAGAAAGCTTGATCCTCGTCCGTTATCCGGGATTTGCTGAAAAGCAGTGAAGGCGAGGATCCAGAGGATGGCGAGTGCGAGGAGGTTCGCAATCAATCGAATGGTGTGGGGCCCACTGAGCTGTAGATACGGGACTGAAACAGATTGAATCAATGCCAGGCTGCTCAGTAATGGAGCGGCCAGGAGGACGGCCAAGATGGCAAAGATGTAGGGAGCAATCCAAGTCCAGGATTTCGACATGACAATCGTTGAGGCTATCCGTGATTCTCCTTCGCCGCATACCCTGTAGCTTGCTGCAGGGATGAAGGCGAGGAGAACCCTCCGAAGCCTTGGCGAAGGAGGGTAGCGGCTTCGGAGAATTTCGCAAGATACCCCGCAGCTTCCGGCCTTCGCAGCCGAAGCGGCTGCTTCGGCGGAGTAGGCTGCTGCGGG
>CAZGYZ010000218.1:0-4149 GCA_964530675.1 uncultured Nitrospira sp.
AAGAAGCTGACGATCGATTACAGCGGTGTGAGCTACATGGACCACACGGTGAATGAGCGTTTTCACCTGTTCAATGGCGAATACGTTCTTACAGGCGGCAGCGTCACAACCATCGGCAAGGAAGGCCTCAAGGCCACCTCGCACAGCGACGTGTCGGCGCTAGTGCGGAGCTAGCGAGGTGAGCAGGATGTGAGGCTGACGATGAGCGGGTTGAGGATGGATACGCCATTTGCCGACCTAGTGCCAACCCGTCTGCGGCATACCGGTCAAGATCAAATCAAGCACGTATTCTTGAGCGTCGATCAATAACGCGATCGATGCTTCTCTTATGGACAGATCACTTATACAAATCGCGGCACGTGAGTTAGTCCGTTTTGAATTCACCGGCGTTGTGGTGCAAGTCAGGGATGCCGGTTCGGGAATTTCCTCAGAGTCCCTTCCCCGCATTTTCTAACCGTTCTTCACCACAGGGAAACGGCATGGCACAGGATTGGGCCCCGCTTTCTACAAGTACACTGTCGAAAGATATCGCGGGGATATCTAATTTGACGAGCGCGGTTGGAACAGGCATCGTCGTGAGCATTTGGCTGCCGTTATTCCACGATACCCAGCTGGTGAAAGGCTAACCGATGCGCGCTGTCATCTTTGTGACCGACGATGAACAGGCGATTCGTGGTGCCATCGTTAACGGCTGACTCGACAAGGCCATCACGTGGTGGGTATGAATCTGGTGAGGCGCTGCTGGAGGGTCTGCCGCACAGCTTCCCCGATCTGGTGTTGCTCGATGTGAAAATGCCGGGTCTCGGTGGCATCGAAGCACTCAAGCATGTGCGCCAGCTGACCCCTGGCACAATCGTCATCCTGCTTACTGCCTATGGAACGGTGCCGGACGCGGTGGAATCGATGAAATTGGGGACCTACGACTTCATGATCAAGTCGGTGGATCTTGAGTGCTTCGACGCGGTGATCGCTCGGGCGCTGGACACCTTGAGACTCCGCCGGCGGCTTGAGTCTGAACTGAGCCTGCAGGATAGTCGGTACCACATGAGGAATCTGGAAGCCCACAGTCCTGCCATGCAGCAGTTGCTCGAACAAGTTCGGGAGGTGGCTGAGAGTCCCAAATCCTCTGTGATGCTGCTCGGTGAAACCTGGACAGGAAAAGAGTTTCTGGCGCGTGTCATTCACCACAACGGGCCGCGGGCGTCTGGGCCGTTTATCGGTGTCAACTGCACGGCAATTCCCGGAGAATTGTTCGAGAGTGAATTGTTCGGCTTCGAGCGGGGCGCGTTCACCGGTGCCAATCAACGGAAGCTCGGTCTGCTGGAAAAGGCGGAGGGCTGCACCCTCTTTCTCGATGAGATCGGCGATCTTGATGCGTCGATGCAGGCAAAATTGCTGCGTGTGATTCAAGAACGTTCGTTCAGGAGACTCGGCGCCACCGACGATCTTGGCGTAGATTTTCGCCTGATCACTGCGACGAACCGGGAACTTGAGAAAGAGGTGAGGCGGGGAGCCTTTCGGGAGGATCTGTATTTTCGCCTCAATGTCGTGACCTTCGCGATCCCCCCGCTGCGGAAGCGGGCCAAGGACATCCTGCCGCTCTGCCGGAATACCATTGCCCGATTTGCACAAGAGCTCGGTAAACCGATTCCCGAACTGGACCCGGAAGCGCGCGCCATGCTGGAGCGCTATCAGTACCCGGGAAACATTCGGGAACTTCAGAATATTCTCGAACGGGCGTTAACTTTTTGCCAGGGACGGACGCTTTCGCCTACGTATTTGCCAAGTGAATTGCGTGAGATCGCGCCTCATGTGGCTGTGGCTTCAGGAACAGACTCTCTGGTTCGGATCGATATGAAGATTGGACAACAGACCCTTGCCGACATCGAGCAGACGATCATCGATGAAGTCTTGCGGCTGGCCAACTACAATAAGACTTGACTGCCAAGCAGCTCGGTCTCACTCGTTTCTCTCTCGATCGGCGGCTAAAGACGATCGCAGATGCCGCACCAATTCGTTCTTCGGTGAATTGAAGAAGTATCCAACCGGTGAGTTATCGTTTCTGTTCCCTTTCTTCTTATCCCATAAAAAAGCCGATCCGCCATCCCGTCTTATGACGGGGGCGGATCGGCCTTACTCACGGACCTGTTAAACGACTAGTTGCCAGCAGCCCTCGTAAAGACTGGGATGATGGCGCCGGCGATGCTGTTGATGTGACGATTGCCTGATTCGTCCCAAGACATCACCAAGCCACCGAAGCGTTGCTCCGGATCGTTGACCATGTCCATCAACCGCTGGACTTCCCAGAGCGAGTCTCTGGAGTCGAGCTTCACTTCTTTGGTTTCCCCTGGCATGATCGGTGACTCATCTTCCATATGCAAACCATCTTGAGCCATGATCTCTGCCGGATAGGTTGGATCCAGGTTGTTGGCCACACCTACCTTGTTGAGGAACCGGATGCCTGCTGTCGTGAACTCACCGATCCTGAGAGGCGTCTCACCGCTGTTCGTGACCTGGAGCGTCATACGCAGGGCGCGACCAGGAACATCGTAGTCAGCTGCGAGTACCTTTATCGTGAGGTCAGATTTCAGATGCGTTGCCTTGATCTTTGGTTCACCGGCCTGGAGAGGTACGGTGTAAGGGTACGACATGTCCGCAGTGTAGAAACCAATCGCGATCAAAGTAAAGGTCACTCCTAAAACTCCCCATGCCACCACACGGTCGACCGGGTCGTTCAGCAGTGCGTCTCCACCCTCTTGAGCCAGCACTCTGGCGCGAATCAGGAACATCGGTCTGATCATGAACCAGCCGATCCATGCGAAGCCGAGACTACCCCAGATGGCATGCCAGAAGATTCCGGCTGCCATGCCTGCAGTCTCCGTATCGATAGTTCCACCAACCAACAGCTTTGCAGGGTTGGTGAAGTCTTTATAGTTGCCCGTGATATCCATCCATCCCCCTGGTCCTGCAACAGGGCCGGCCCCGTTGACGGCTAACATTGGGTGGATGTGGTGATGACCAGGCAACCGGCCCCTCAACTTGATCACGTACTCGTAGTCCCCACCGAGCTCCATCGGGCCCGATGTGAACATGGGGGTTCCGTTGACTTTTGAACTGAGACGCGTGAACACCGAACTCGGGCTGCCCACGTTGATGAAGGTACGATTCGGCTTGACCACGGCTCGCGGCCAGTCTTCCGCGATATGAATCTTGCCGGACAGCATTGCTTCATCGTTAACTGCGGTCTTCTGAGGATTCCACTTTGTGTCGTACCACTGCGCGGTACGCATCCGCAGGAACGGTTCCTGAGAACGTTCCCCGTGGGCGGCTGCGGGAGTGGCATTGAACACCAGGGTGAGCCCCAGTGTCGCCATCCCAAGGGAACCGATCACGCACAATTTAAATATGTTTTTTGCGTTCATGATTTCCCTTCCGCAAGTGTGCCTGCTGCTGTCAGTCTTGGTGCAACCCCATCCGGTGTACCAAGTCTCGCGGCAAACTCATCCGTGCCGCAGATCATGATGTCATTTTTCCGTGACAGCACGCCACGTTTGCCCTTGACCCAAAAGAATGATTGGCCGACGAAGTGCCCGACTTGCCACCAAATGGTGAAGACCAACATGGAAACAAACGCTGAGAAAAATGCGGAGATCCAAACGGTGTGTCCGCCGAATGTACGCAACGAACCGACTTCGATGATGCGGATATACTCAGGCGTTCCCGTCCGGACATAGGTGAAGCCCATGTAGTCGGCCAAGGAAAGCAGCTGACCATCCACGACCATCGGTTGCTTACTGTATCCGAACAGGGCGTATTGCGTAGGATAGAACATCATCGCAAATGCCCATACTCCGAATATCGCTGTCATCATCCAGCTCCTGGTCAGCAACAGGGTGCAGTCCAGGATTAATGCGCTGGAGACCATGGTGGCAGGCATGACGAAGTTTACCGGGAAATTTGCCCACCAGTACCAGGCCAACACGACCGTAATCCACTTTCCGACAAGGAGCCCTGTGATGCTTAACGTTGCACCAAAGGGTTGCCGGTAGAATGTCCAGAAATAGTACATGATCGCACCTGGGTACATGACCTCCACAATAGGAGTTACCGTTACCCAGAACTGCCGGTCTTTCCAATCGATCCAGAAAT
>CAZGYZ010000219.1:0-4140 GCA_964530675.1 uncultured Nitrospira sp.
CTTCCTCGTCATCGATGATGCGCCCTTGCACGGTATCGACCATGAACATCCGGCCAGGCATGAGGCGCCCCTTCTGCCTGATCTTCCGGATATCCATCGGCAGCACGCCCGCTTCCGACGCCAAAATCACCAGGCCGTCCGTCGTCACTTGATAGCGACAGGGACGCAGCCCGTTGCGATCGAGCGTCGCGCCGATGAACTTACCGTCGGTGAAACAGACTGCCGCCGGACCGTCCCAGGGTTCCTGCATCGCCGCGTGATACTCATAGAACCCCCGCCGATCCAGATCCATTTGTGGATTTGCAACCCAGGGCTCGGGAATCAGCATCATCATCGCGTGCGGAAGTGAGCGGCCCCCCATGGTGAGGAATTCCACGGCATTGTCCAAACAAGCAGAGTCGCTCTGTTGCTCGGAGACGATCGGATAGAGCTTGGCCAGATCCTGGCCGAACAGATCGGAATTGAGCCGACCTTGCCGGGCGCGCATCCAATTCACGTTGCCCTTGAGCGTGTTGATCTCGCCGTTATGGCAAATGTAGCGATAGGGGTGCGCCAAGGGCCAGGTGGGGAACGTGTTCGTACTGAACCGGGAATGCACGAGGGCCAGCGCACTCATCAATCGCTCATCCTTTAAGTCCTGGTAGTAGGCAGACATCTGATGCGGAAGCAACAGGCCCTTGTATACGATGGTGTTCGCCGACAGGCTTGAGATGTAGAAGTAGTCCCGTCCTTGAATCGCCGATTCGCGGACGGCCGTTTCCACCCGCTTGCGAATGACATAGAGCTTGCGTTCAAACTGCCCTTCATTGAGGATATCGCGGGCGATGAACACCTGCCGCATGAAGGGTTCGGTGCTGCGCGCCACGGGGCCGATCGCATCGCTCTTGACCGGCACATCGCGCCAACCAAGAAGACGTGCGCCCTCCTCGCCGATAATTCTGGAAAAAAGAGCTTCACACTGCTGTCGCGCATCGGCCTGGGGAGGAAGAAACGTCATCCCGACGCCATACTCCCCGGCATTGGGTAGCGCAACCCCCACATCGCCGGCCGCACGCTTGAGGAATTCGTGAGGGACTTGCAGCAGAATCCCGG
The DNA here is from genome assembly GCA_964530675.1 of uncultured Nitrospira sp. Classification (GTDB taxonomy): domain Bacteria; phylum Nitrospirota; class Nitrospiria; order Nitrospirales; family Nitrospiraceae; genus Palsa-1315. The sequence goes on from CAZGYZ010000219.1 coordinate 1,093, forward strand.
CGCCATCCCCTGTGCAAGGGTCACAGCCCTGCGCCCCTCGATGACTCAGATTCTCAAGAATCTGGAGCCCCTGTTGAACAATGGTATGGGATTTCTGGCCCTTGATATTGACGACAAAACCGATCCCGCAGGAGTCTTTTTCCTGTTCAGGGTCGTAAAGGCCTTGCTTCGGCGGAAGCCCGGGGATGCTCATCGTTCGTATCTCGTTACAAATGTGGGCGTGAATGCTACTAGACTGAGGCTATACCAGGGAGGCGATCGGGATGGCTAACCCCGTCACTCACAAGGCAAATTCCGTTCATTTCTGTTCCGCTCACCTTAATAGAAGCACGATTCTTCTGTCAAGATTCCCCCTCGCACAGGGGGCCCATGCCTGCATGTCCCCCAAAGGGGTAACTGGCTTGACTTTGTTTCCTCCTCTGCCCTACCATCCGCCCCATGCCCCAAAGCCCAATTACCCCCACTATCAACAGCATGGCGGACGTCTGGGAGGCGTACCGCGATGAGCTGGAGGGGATGGAGCGCCAGGCTCGAACGAATCTCGACTCCAGTGTGGCACTCGTCAATACCGTCGCCGCCCACATTCTCAACAGCGGCGGGAAAAGAATTCGACCATTTTTGCTGCTGCTCTCTGCCCGCCTCTGCGGTTATACCGGTTGCGACCATCACCAACTCGCCAGCCTGGTGGAGTTCATTCATACTGCGTCGCTGCTCCATGACGATGTGGTCGACGAGGCCGATATCCGCCGAGGACGGCGAACCGCCCGAAAAGTCTGGGGCAACCAAATCAGTATCCTCGTCGGCGACTACCTCTATTCCAAAGCTTTCTGCCAGGTCGTCGACTTCCATCACCATGGGATTAACGAAGTGCTCGGCGAAGCCTGCAAGAAAATGGCGGAAGGCGAAGTGCTTCAGCTCTATTACAACGGCAACCCCTCCATGTCGGAAGCGGAATACCTCAAGATTGTCGAATACAAAACAGCCGGCTTGATTGCCGCCGCTTGCCGCATGGGCGCCATGCTCGCGGATGCCTCAGAGGCCCAGCAGGATGCCCTCTTCCGGTTCGGCCTGCATCTTGGGGTCGCCTTCCAAGTGGCCGACGATACGCTCGACTACACCGCCAACGGCGAACACTTGGGCAAGTCGCTGGGGCAGGATCTCCGCCAAGGCAAAGCAACTCTGCCGCTCTTACATCTTCTGCATCATTGTTCTGAGCAGGACCGGCAGATGATCGTCGACCGCATGGAAAGCAGAACCCTGACAGAAGAAGACCTTGGGCGGTTCATCCACTTGATGGATAAAATGGGCTCGATTACCTATGCCATGGACCGTGCGAAATCCTACATCGCTGCAGCCCAACGAGACCTCGACCAGTTCGAAGACAGTACGGCCAAACGCGCCCTCTCGGTGACCGCCGACTATATGGTCACACGCGATCGATAACCTTTCTTCTGCCGGTCCACGCCACCTGGGCGTCGGAGGGCACCGCGCAGCGGGAAAGGTTCCACCCCTCATGTCGTTGCGCCGCAACGGCCCCAACAACTTACGGAGTAAAGGACTTCGCTATGTCGACAATCATTCCATTTCATGGCATGCGGTACGATGCGACGGCTGTCGGAGACGTCAAACAGGTCGTGGCACCGCCCTACGACATCATCGATGCAGCAGGACAAAAGGCTTTCCACGATCGCCATCCACAGAACATCATTCGACTCGAATTGGGGCTCGATCAACCAGGCGATGGTCCGACTCAGAATCGATATACCCGTGCCGCATCGACCCTTCGAGACTGGCTGAAGAGCGGAGCGCTAAAATGCGATGCGCAGCCCACCCTCTACTACCATACAATTGAATACTTACCACCCTATGCTCCAGCCGGCTCACCGACGAAAACTCTCAAGGGTTTTCTCGCCACCGTCAAACTGGAAGCGCTCGACTCTGGACATATCTACCCGCATGAGAATACACGCTCGGCCGCCAAAACAGATCGGCTGAATCTCCTCGAAGCCTGCAAGACGAACTTCAGCCCCATTTGGTCCCTCTACTCCGACCCGCAAGGAGCGGTGATGGGCCTGCTGGAAGGAGCCATTAAGGGGAAGCCGGCCTCGATCGACTTTCGCGACGATGTGGGGTTCCGTCAGCAACTCTGGGCTGTGACGGATCCGGCTGTGCTGAAGCAGGCAGCCGACACCTTGCGCAGTAAACCGTTATTTATCGCTGATGGCCACCATCGCTACGAGACCGCGTTGAACTATCAGAAGATCCGCCGGCAGCAGGCCGGATCGCCGGTCGGTCAGCATGCGTATGACGCGGTCCTGATGCTGTTGACTTCCCTCGAAGACCCTGGCTTAACCGTGCTTCCAACACATCGGGTCACGACCACAACCTTGCCTCCCTATGACCATGTGCAATCATTGTTAGGCGCCACATTCGACCTGCAAGAGTTTCCGTTCACTGTTGCTACGCAAGCGGCCACTCGCGCAAAATTTATCGAAGCCTTAAGAACTCACGGTCATCTGGTTCCGATGTTCGGCCTGGCGTTGAAGGGCGATAGCCGCTACGTCACCCTGAGCTTGAAACCGGCCTACCGGCCCCCTGCTCAAGCCTCTCCTCGCGCCAAGCTCGATGTGTCGCTGCTCCAACAACTCGTCGTCGCGGCACTCTGTCCGACGCCACAGGAACAGGAGGCCATCCTCTATACGAAGGATGATCATGAAGCCTTGGATTGGGTGGCGAAGGGCACGGGGACCGGTGCCTTGCTGCTCAACGCGACAAAAGTCAGCGAAGTGCAAGCCGTCGCAACGGCTGGAGAACGCATGCCCCACAAGTCGACGTACTTCTTCCCAAAACCGCTGACGGGGCTGGTGATGAATCTCATGGGAGATGAATAGGTCAATGGTCAACAGTCACTGGTCAATGGGAAAGGGATAAGCCTCGTCCTATACTTTACCGTTGACTAATGACCGTTGACCGAAGGCTGCGCTGGCAGCCGCATGGAGGCGAAGATGAAGGCGAAACTTCTCATCGTCGACGACGATCCCGATATTG
>CAZGYZ010000220.1:0-4130 GCA_964530675.1 uncultured Nitrospira sp.
CTGCTTCATAAGTGAAACGCCAGTACCGGGCACGGCATCTTGTGTAACACGGCATGAGACACACTGCCGAGCACGAAACGGGTGATTCCCTGCCGGCCACTCGTGCCCATCAGAATCAGGTCCGATCGCCGGGTAGCGGCTTCTTGCAGGATCATGTCAGATGGTGTCCCGAGCTTGGCGATCCCGCGCGCCTGATAACCTATAGCGCGCAGACGTTCTACCACACCATCGATGTAGCCACGCGCGCTTTGTAGGGCTTGCTCCTCCAGTTTCTCGGCGGCGGCTGTTTTGTTCGGCCATGGCGGCTCTGTCGAAGGCAAGACGTTCAGTAGCGTCACCTCAACCTCATCGTGAAACGGCTTGAGTTGCAGAAAGCGAATGGCCGCTTCCGCGTCGGATGAACTTTGGAGCGGCAGCAAGATTTGTTTCATGGCCTTGACCGGGCCGTTCACGATCAATGTGGCGCAAGGGGCCAGGGTGAGGATGCGGTGTGACACACTGCCGAGCACCCGCTCCTTGACGGGGCCAAGACCCCGTGCTCCCATCACGATGAGATCGGCTTTCTGCTCCTCAGCCATCGACACGATCACTTCTGCCGGAGATCCGATTCGAAGGTGTTTCGTCGTGGGGCCTGCGTGCAGCGGGAGGAGGGACTGAACCCGATCGAGCAGCCGCTCGCCGTCTTCCCGCATGCTCTGCTCAAGATTCTTATAGAGCTCCTCCGCCACTTCCGGCATCATCATGGGGTACGCCGGCCGCGGGACGTTCAACGCGTGAAGCAGGGTGATCTGCTCTGCCTGAGCCATGTATTTCATGACGTGAACGGCTTCATAGGAATTATCCGATCCGTCAACCGCGAGCAATGTTTTCATCGAAGACGCTCCTTAGTAAACCGTTTTTTTGGTTTATCCGGTCTGTCTGGTTCATTTGGTCTATTTGGTTGAACCAAATCAACCAGATAAACTAAACAAACCAGATGAACCCCCTCTCCCGCCCGTCTCGCTCCTCTCGCCTTTCGCGCCTGCCTCATACGTGAAACGCCAGTACTGGACAGGGCATCTTGTGCAGCACAGCATGAGACACGCTGCCAAGCACGAAACGACTGATTCCCTGCCGGCCCCTTGTACCCATCAGAATCAGATCCGATCGTAAAGTGGTTGCTTGCTGCAGGATCATGGTAGGCGGTGTTCCGAGCAGGGCGACTCCGTGCGCCTTATAACCTATGGCACATAGACGTTCTGCCACATCCTCGATGTACTGGGTTTGCTTCTCCAGCATTTCGGTGGCAGCCGCCGCGGCGGCGGCCGCCGCACCGCTCGGCCATGGCGGCTCTGTCCAAGGCAAGACCGTCATCAGCGTCAACTCAACCGTTTCGTGAAACGGCTTGAGTTGCAGAAAACGAACCGCGGCTTCCGCATCGGTTGGCCCTTCGAGCGGTAGCAGGATCTGTTTCATCGCCTTGACCGGGCCGTTCACGATCAATGTGGCGCAAGGGGCCAGGGTGAGGATGCGGTGTGACACACTGCCGAACAGCCGTTCCTTTACAGGGCCAAGACCCCTGGCTCCCATGACGATGAGATCGGCCTTCTGTTCCTCAGCCATCGACACAATCACTTCTGCCGGAGACCCGATTTGAAGTTGTTTTGTCGTGGGGCCTGCGTGCAGCGGGAGGAGGGACTGAACCCGATTGAGCAGCCGCTCACCGTCTTCCTTCATGCTCTGCTCAAGAGTCTTGTACAGCTCATCCGCCACTTCAGGCACCATCAAGGGATACGCCTGCTTCGGGACGTTCAACGCGTGAAGGAGGGTGAGTTGTTCAGCCCTGGCCATGTATTTCATGACGTGAACGGCTTCGTAGGAATTATCCGATCCGTCAACCGCGAGTATGGTTTTCATCGAAGATGCTCCTTTGTTTGTGAGCGAGGGTGGAAATTCTGTTGAAACCAGAGGAGAGCATGTTCTGCAACCTGTTCAAGCGCGCCGGGCTCTTCAAAAAGATGCGTTGCTCCGGAGACGATCACCAGTCGTTTAGGGCAGGAGAGCAGCCGATAGGCGGCTAGATTCATTTCGATGACCGGCTCGTCGTTTCCTCCGACGATCAGCATCGTCGGAGCGGCGACCGACGACAGATAGGTTTCGGCCAGATCCGGTCTTCCGCCTCTCGACACGACAGCCTGAATCGACGACGGATCGCGGACTGCCGCCTGCAGGGCCGCGCCCGCTCCGGTACTTGCGCCGAAATAGCCGATGCCCAGGCCCTTTGTCCTGGCGTCCTGTTCGAGCCAGGCTTTGGCCAATAGCACTCGATCTGCCAACAGGTCGATGTCGAAAACCTTGCGGCGGTCATCGGCCTCATCCGGGGTCAGTAGATCGATCAGGAGCGTGGCGACTCTTCCTTGCTGGAGATAACGGGCGACGAAGTTGTTACGTGGACTAACCCGCCCGCTTCCGCTTCCGTGGGCGAAGACCACGATTCCCAGCGGCGACGGGGGAACCCCCAGATAGCCGTCCAGTCTGAGATGATCGGATCGGATCGTCACCTCTTGTGGAGCTTCCATTTTCGTCGACGATGTCATTGACGCCCTCCAGTAGGTTGCGGAAAAACTATGTAGGCACGCCAGAACTTGACTGGTTCGTACGTCTGGGACCAGGGCGGTCTGTCTGGTCTGTCTTGTTGATCTTGTCTGTCTCGTTTCGTTGGTTGAACCAGATAGACCAGATGAACAAGACCGGCCGGCAGACTTTTTCTCATGGTCCTGTTTTCACAGGATCAGCATGGCAACTCCCAGGTACACCGCAACACTGAGAATATCTTGCGCCACGGTGGCCACCGGACCGCTCGCGCGAGCCGGCAGAACCTTTTCCTTGTAACATTTCAGCAAGTCCAGTGCCGTCGCCTGCACAGGCGGGTGAGGCGTGAAGGGTGAGGGGTAAGGGGTGAGGAGCAAAGACATTTGCCCGATCGATCCCCTCACGCCTTACGCCTCACTCCTCACGTCTTCTGTGGCCTTCTGCTACAGCAGAGAAAATTGAGCTGTAGCAAGATACCCCCCGGGCACGATGTACAAAGCCAATGGCAGATGGTGGATGGCCTGACGAAAAAGACAAAGTCCTTATTTCCATAAGCCATTTGCCATAAGCCATTAGCTTTGGTCTGGTGGCACCGGCCTTGCTGATAACAGAGAATGAGTCAAACCTTTGGGAGGTTACATGGCTGAATCGCTCTTCACGAAGATCCTTGTGCCGGTAGACTTTTCTCCTTGTTCGGAAGAAGCCTTCCGTGTCGCGTTGACTCTTGCCAAGACATTTCAAGCCCAGCTATTGTTGTTGCATGTGATAGACACCAGTGCCCTGGCGACATTCAATCAACTGGGGTTATTGGCGGTGCCCTCTGACGCACAGGGCCAGAAGCGGCGGCTGCGCCATCATGCGCGGCTCAATGTGCGACGATTGCTGGAATCAGAGTCGAGCAAGGGTGTGACCGTGACGCGAATCGTATTGGAGGGTGGGCCGTTTGTGGAGATTGCGAAGACGGCCCGGATGGAAAAAGTGGATCTGGTGGTGATGGGGAGTTATGGAGGGCGCTCAGGTAACGTGGACAAGATCTTTTTCGGCAGTACGGCAGAAAAGGTGGTGCGGACTGCGGGCTGTCCGGTGTTGACTGTTCCGTTGCCACCCAAGCCCAGTCGTTCGTTATTCATGAAAAGTGAAAGGTAAAACGTGAAATGTCTCGGAGGAACAATATTCTCCAGTCACATGTTTCACCTTTCACGTCGTACCTTTTACGGTTCCTGATAAGGAGGGATACATGAGCAGTCAAAAGATGCAGTGGGGGTGGGTGCTTGTGCTTGCCGTTACCTGTGGGTTCTGGTGGGCGGCGGCGGTGCCTATTTTCGCTCAGTCGGAGCAAGTCGTCGAGGTCACGATCAAGGATTTCAAGTTCGTGACTCAGCAGGGGGTGCTCCGACTTGGATTCCCTTCAGTGATCAAGGTCAGGAACGGGGATGCTGAACGGCACGACTTTGGTTCGACCATGTTCGAGGGTCTTCCGACTCAGATTGAGAAGGACGGGGTGATCGTGTATGGCCGAGGGCTGGGTGGAGTATTTCTCGATCCCAAACGGGATGCGG
>CAZGYZ010000221.1:0-4079 GCA_964530675.1 uncultured Nitrospira sp.
ACATTGTCCCCTGCATCGTTCATCAAGCACCCGGACATTCTGGTATCGCTCGGCGTAGTGGGCGTCATCATGCTGATGATCCTGCCGCTTCCCCGGTTTTTCCTGGATCTCCTCCTGGCCTTCAACATTACGCTGTCGGTGATCATCTTACTCGTGGGGTTGCAAGTTCGACGTCCGATCGAATTCTCGGCGTTCCCATCCATTCTGCTCATCGTGACGTTATTCCGCTTGTCTCTCAACATTGCGTCGACGCGGCTGATTCTGCTGCACGGCAATGAAGGCGCAGCGGCAGCGGGAGAGGTGATTCGGGCCTTCGGCAGTTTTGTCGTGGGCGGGAACTACACGGTCGGTCTTGTCGTGTTCTCGATCCTGGTCGTCATCAACTTCGTGGTCGTGACCAAAGGCGCCGGTCGAGTCGCCGAAGTGGCGGCCCGGTTCACCTTGGATGCGATGCCGGGCAAACAGATGAGCATCGACGCCGATTTGAATGCCGGATTAATCAACGAGACGGAAGCGAGGCGGCGGCGGCGGGAGATCGCAGAAGAAGCCGATTTCTACGGTTCCATGGACGGGGCCAGCAAGTTTGTGCGGGGAGACGCGGTGGCCGCGATCATCATTGTCCTGGTCAACATCATCGGTGGACTGACGATCGGTATCTTGCAACAGGGCATGAGTCCCGGATTGGCCGCGCAAACCTATACGCTCTTGACGGTCGGAGAAGGACTGGTTGCGCAGATTCCCGCGCTGTTCATCTCAACGGCCGCCGGCATCGTGGTGACGCGTGCTGCAGCGGACGCCGATCTCGGGAGCCAGATTACGCGGCAGATGCTGCTGTCACCCAAAGCCGTCGGCACGGCTGCCGGGATTTTGCTAGCTCTCGGAGTCGTCCCAGGTTTGCCCCATCTGGCATTTCTCGGATTGGGAGGAGTCGCAGCCTGGTTCGCCTATCGGTTGTCGCAGGAGGCAAAGAAGCCCACCGAGGCGGCGCCGGTTTCCACGCCGCCACAAGCTGAAAGCACTACACCGCAGTTGGCTCCGCTTGATTTGATGGAAGTACAGGTCGGGTACGGGCTCATCGGGTTAGTGGAAGGCAAACATGGGACTGCGTTGCTCGATCGGATTAAGGGCCTCAGAAAACAATTCGCAGATACGATGGGCTTTCTCCTGCCGCCCATCCATATACGCGATAACCTTCAACTGCGCCCCAACGAGTATGCCGTCATGCTCAAAGGCGTGGAACTGACGAAGGCCGATGTGTTGCCGGGGCATGTGCTGGCCATCGATCCGGGTACCGCCCAACGAGGCCTCATTCATGGTGTAGCCACAAAGGAGCCTGCGTTCGGCTTGTCTGCACTGTGGGTGCCTGAGTCCACACGCGAGCAAGCACAACTGGCCGGCTATACCGTCGTGGATGCCAGTTCAGCCATCGCCACGCATTTATCTGAAATTATTAAACGGCATGGGCATGAATTGTTGGGGCGGCAGGAGGTGCAGTCCCTGCTCGACGAGGTGGCGAAGGTCCATCCTAAACTGGTTGAAGAGTTGATTCCCACCTTGCTACCGCTTGGAACGGTTGTCCGTGTCCTTGGCAACTTGCTCCGTGAAGGCATTCCGATCCGTGATCTTCGATCGATCATCGAAGCCCTGGCCGACCACGCGGGCATCACCAAAGATCCTGAGCTGCTTACGGAAATGGCGCGGCAGGCGTTGGGCCGGACGATTACGCGTCAATACCAAGCACCGGACGGCACGTTGCCTGTGATCACGCTTGATCCACGGCTCGATCGATCCTTGAGTGAACAGGCTGCCGCGATCCCCCAAGGGGGCATGCTGAACCTGGACCCGGGTCTCTCCCACACATTGCTGGCGGCGCTGAAGCAAGCAGTGGAACGCGTTTCCGCGCGCGGCCATCAGCCGGTGCTGCTCTGCTCACCGGCGCTCCGGCGTCATATCCGCCGCTTGACCGATCGGATTCTACATGCCGTGCCGGTGGTGGGGTTCAACGAACTTGATTCGATGGTCCGTCTCCAGTCGCTGGATACCATCAAGCTGGACGGCGAAACTCTTCTACCGTGAGGTGAATGATGAAGATGAAAGTCTTTCATGCCGACACTATGCATGACGCCATCCGCGCCATCAAGGACGAGTTGGGGCCGGATGCCCTCATCCTCTCCACGAAGCGGGTGAAGCGGGGGAGCTTGCCTTTCTCGATTTTTGGGCGATCGCTCTTAGAGGTTACCGCTGCGACCGATTCGACTGCCGAGCAGACAGTGCCCGATCAGCAGGCGACTTCTCCGCCCATGCAGGATGCTGCCCTTCCGGTCGAGAATCAGAGAGAGCCGGCTCCCGCGTTTCAGGACACATTGAATTCATTGCTTCGCTCCCCTAATCCACCGGAATCCGGGGTAGAGAAGACCAAAATTTCGTCGCCGCCTACGAAGCCGGCGCCGCAATCGGTCTCACAGTGGCGCTTTCGCCATCTCAAGCATGAACTCCTGGATCTGCAGCAGCAGCTCACGTCCTCGTTACCCGATGAATCGCAGACGGCAGGATCGAGTTTTCCTGCGCCGTTGGCGCGAGCCTGCCGTCTCCTGGTGACGCAGGGATTACGGCCCGCAACTGCCGAGCAGCTCTGCCTCGCGCTTCGCCGACGGCTCTCAGAGGAGTCTCTCCAGTCGGACAGCGAGATTCAGGATGGACTGCATCGTCTCTGCATGGAGCGGATTCGAGTGAGTGGGCCCTTGTTGGATGCGGAGAACGATTATAAGGTCGCCATGTTTATTGGACCGAGCGGGGCAGGCAAGACCACGGCCATCGTGAAACTCGCGGCCCACTACCGGCTCCAAGAGAACAGATCGGTCGCCCTGATCACGCTTGATACCTGCCGCATGGCCGCCGTCGAACAGCTCCGCATGTATGCGCATGTCCTGGGAGTTCCTCTCGAAACGGCTCAGACCACGGCTGAAGTCCTTGAAGGTATACGCCGTCAACGCCAGGCAAGCCTGATTCTGATCGACACGCCGGGGCTCGGTTCCCATGAGACGGCGCAGCTCATGAACCTTGCCGGCATGAAAGACTCGTACGGATCGATCGAAACGCATCTGGTCTTATCCGCCACCACGCGGATGCAGGATCTCCGTCGCACCGTGGCGAGGTACACAGCCTGCGCGCCTTCTCGGTTGCTCTTTACCAAGCTGGACGAGACGGAGGAATACGGCAATCTCTTCGAACTGGCGTACCAGACCGCGTTGCCCCTGTCCTATTGGAGCATTGGCCAGCGGGTACCTGAAGATTTCGAGCCGGCGGAATCGGCACGCTTGGCAGACTTGTTACTCGACAGAGGTTCAGCCCGGTTTACACCATCAGGCCTCTCGTCATCCATTGGACGCGACTCGGTTGTATCCATGGGCGGAACGACGCCACAACAAGCGCAGTAGGGAGACTCCGCATATGAAGAACATGATCAGTGAACAGGTGGCAGCGATGCCGACAATGGCTCAAGGGAGCCTGTGCACCCGTGTGATCGCCGTAACCAGCGGGAAGGGTGGGGTGGGGAAAACGAATGTGGTCGCCAACCTTGCAGTGGGGCTGGCGCGAGCCGGGAAACAGGTGCTGGTACTGGATGCGGACTTGGGCCTGGGCAATATCGATGTGCTGTTGGGATTGGTGCCTCGGTATACGCTGGAGGATGTGCTATGCGGATCACGCAGTCTGTCCGACATCATCATTCCAGGTCCGGCTGGAATCCAGGTGTTGCCGGCTGGCTCCGGCCTGCCGAAACTCACCACCTTGACCGACACACAGCAACTCATCTTACAGACTGAGTTGGAGCGGATTGCTGACAATGTGGAGGTGCTGTTGATCGATACCGGAGCCGGCATATCTCCCAACGTCACCTATTTCGCCGCCGCAGCCCAGGAGACCATCGTGGTGATCTCGCCGGAGCCGACGTCGTTGACCGACGCCTATGCGCTGATGAAGGTGTTATGCCGGGAGCATCGTGAACGCCGATTTAAAGTGTTGGTCAACATGGTGAAATGTCAGCGTGATGCGACTCAGACCTTCCGCAAGCTCGATGT
>CAZGYZ010000222.1:0-4075 GCA_964530675.1 uncultured Nitrospira sp.
GCCCTCTTAGGGAAGAATTTCATCGGCCTACGCCCACTCCGAGTCCCGTGCTTCCTATCGTCCCGCTCCCATCGGAGACAGAGGTACCGACCCGACCCGGCACGGTGCAGGTATTGGTCCGTGACGTGCGCGTGATCGGCAACACCACCTTTTCAGACCAGGAGATCGCCGAAGTGACGGCGCCGTTTAAAAATCGGACGTTGCTGACCGAGGATCTGGAGCGGCTCCGGCTGGCTCTCACCCTCCTCTACATCAACAAGGGCTACCTGACCTCCGGCGCGATCATCCCCGACCAGGACGTCACGTCGGGTATCATCACGGTGCAGATCATCGAAGGGAAGCTGACGCAGATCGACATTGAAGGCAACCGCTGGTTTCGTTCGTCCTACCTGCGAGACCGCCTCTCCCTCGGCAGCCGCACGCCGGTGACGCTCGGCCCCTTGCAAGAGCAGTTGCAGCTGTTGCAGCAGGACCGCCGGATCGAGCGCGTGAACGCGGAACTGCGGCCAGGAGATCAGCGAGGCGACAGCGTGCTGAATGTGCGTGTGGCGGACAGAAATCCGTTTCACACCTCGATGGAGGTCAACAACTATCAGACGCCGCTGGTCGGAGAAATCCGTGGGGTCGGCACTCTAGTCGACGACAACCTGACAGGCCACGGGGACCCACTCAGACTCAGCTACGGCCATTCGAGCGGCGCCTTTCCGATTGTAGATGCGTCGTACGCCCTCCCCTTCAACCGATACGGGACGACGTTTTCTCCGTACTACCGGCGCTACGGCTTCAAACTCATCGAGCCGCCCTTTAGTCCGCTGAACATCAAGACCAACTCAGAGATCATCGGGATGAGCCTCCGTCATCCGATTTATAAGACCGTAACCGACGAGGTGGCGCTCTCGATCATCGGGGAACATCTCTTCACCCAAAGCTTTCTCTTTAACGGCACCCCCGACCAGGTCACATTCAATTCGTTTCCCGGTTTTCAGAATGGAGCGGCGACCGTGTCCGCACTCCGCTTCGCGCAGGACTGGACCCATCGCACGCTCGATACCGTGCTGGCTGTCCGCTCGCGATTCAGCGTGGGGTTGAACGTGCTGGGCGCGACCATCAATGCAAACCCCGACACCCCGGATGGGCAGTTCTTCTCCTGGCTGGGCCAGGCGCAGGCGATCAAACAGTTCGGCGAAAACTTGCTCGGGATGCAACTTCTCAGCCGCATGGATCTGCAATTCACAAACTCGCCGCTGTTTTCTCTTGAACAAGTGTCGCTCGGTGGCCGATACACAGTACGCGGCTACCGCGAGGTGACCATTCTACGCGACAATTCGTTCATTGCCTCGGTCGAGTCGCGCTTTCCGTTGCTCCGTTGGGCAAACGGCGAACCGATGGTCCAGTTCGCCCCCTTCATCGACGTCGCGCATGGATGGAACATCGGCGACAACCGTCCAGCCCCGACCGCGCCGATCACCAGTTTCCCCGACACGCTCGCCAGTGTAGGCGTCGGGCTCCGCTGGAATATCCTGCCGAACGATAGGGCCAGCTTCGAAGTCTATTGGGGGCAGCAACTGAAGCATGTGCCCCGCATCAGCCACACGACCCAGGATCACGGTGTACATCTGGGCATTGTAGTAAACATTTTTTGACAGCATCGATAGCATACGATATGGGCAATCGATATGACATGAAATCGCATCTGGTCAGGCTCATCCTGCTCTTTACCCTCGCGACTGGACCTACGCTGTTCAAAGTATCTGGAACAGCCTCCGCGCTTGAGCCGACTCCGGACACCTTGATGACGCAGGGTCTTCACGCGTACCAGCGAGGTTCGTTCGATCAGGCACTCGCTGCGTGGAAACAAGCAGCAGACCTCTACGAACAAGCCGGCAAGATCGGAGACCAGAGCCAAGCCCTGTCACGCGCTGCGCAGGCATCGGAATCGTTGGGGCAGATCAGTCAGGCATTGCAACAATTGGAACTGGCATTGACCTTGGCACAACAGACAGGGGATCGCATCCGGATCGCCGTCGTGCTGGAAAATCTTGGTCGTACATATCTGCCAGCGCGTAAATCGGACGCAGCGGTGCACTACCTGACCCAAGCGTTGGCCATGGCACAAGCTGATGAGTATCCGGATAAGGATCGACGTCTCATCGCAGCCATCCACAACGATCTCGGTATCGCCCACGTCGCGCAACAACATGATGCGGATGCGTTAACCGCCTTCTCCACCAGCGCGCAAGGGGCGCAAGCAGCCCATGATCTTCCTCTGACTGTACGAGCCCGCATCAACGCGGCCCGCATCGAGTTGAGGCTCAATCATCCGAACAACGCGCGTGACTGGCTGGACCTCGCCTTGGGGACATTGAAAGATTTCGAGCCTTCGCACGACAAGGCTGTGAACTTAGTCCAGGTTGGACTGGGCTATCAGCGACTCCGTGCCTTGATGCCGGCCATGAACGCACCCCTTCTGCTGCGCGCGTCCGGCGTGCTGGTGGAAGCAGCGATAGTGGCAGACCAAATCGCCGACGCGAGGATGCGCTCCTATGCCGATGGCTATCTTGGGCACTTGTATGAAACCGAATATCGCTTCGACGAGGCGTTGCATCTGACCAGACAGGCAGTCTTCTCCGCTCAGTCAGCCAATGCGCCTGAATCGCTCTTCCGCTGGCAATGGCAGCTGGGCCGTTTGCTGGCTGCAACGGGCAAGCTGCATGAGGCCATTGCCTCCTACAGCCATGCCACTGCAACCCTGCGGCCCATTCGCAGGGAAGTCGACTCTGCATGGGAGACCGACTCATTCTCCGGAGAAGATTCGGTACGCGGGGTTTTCTTTGAGCTGGCCGATCTGCTGCTCCATCGCGCCTCGCTGACGGGCGACTCACAAGAGGCCGAGCCGGATCTGCGCCGGGCACGCGACACGATCGAAACGTACAAGGCGGCCGAGTTACGGGATTACTTCCGAGACGAGTGTGTGGATACCCTGCAAACACGTATCACGAAGCTGGACACACTGGCCGCTGGAACTGCGGTGGTATATCCCATCGTTTTTGCGGATCGATTGGAACTGCTGATTAGCCTCCCCAATGGACTGAGACGGCTGTCGATCCCTGTTTCATCAGCCACACTCACACAGGAAGTACGCGCCTTTCGCAAAACAGTCGAAAAGCGAACGACGCGCGAGTACCTCCCTCACGCCCAACAACTGTACACCTGGTTGATCCGCCCACTCGAGCCCGATCTGGCCTCCTTCCAGATCGACACACTGGTCTTTATCCCTGATGGCCCGCTCCGCACGGTACCGATGGCCGCGCTCCATGATGGCAAGCAATTCCTCATAGAAAAACTTGCGGTAGCCACTACGCCCGGCCTGAATCTCACCGATCCGAAGCCGATTGACCGCGCCAAGGTCCAGTTGTTGACGACCGGGCTTACGCGAGCTGTTCAAGGATTTCCCTCTCTCCCCTTCGTCGAAGAAGAAATCAATACCATTCGCACGCTCTATCAAGGGGGGCAACTACTGAATGCTGAGTTTTCTACTCCACGTCTTGAGCAAGAGTTAAAAGACCACCCTTATGGTATCTTACACATTGCCACCCATGGCTGGTTTGCCTCAGACACCACGCAGTCTTATCTGTTGACCTATAACGGAAAACTCACCATCAATGAACTGGACCGTTTGATTGGACTGTTCCGGTATCGAAAAGATCCGCTGGAGCTCTTGACCCTTAGTGCGTGCCAGACCGGCATCGGCGACGACCGTTCTGCCCTCGGTCTCGCCGGCGTCGCCATCAAGGCGGGTGCGCGCAGCGCGTTAGCCACTCTGTGGTTCATCAATGATGAGGCTTCTGCTGAACTGGTCTCAGAATTCTACAGACAACTGCGGAATCCCAGGCTGTCGAAGGCACAGGCTTTGCAGCTAGCACAGCAGAAGCTGTTATCAGATCGTGTCTATGAACATCCAGCCTATTGGTCACCGTTTCTGTTGTTGAACAACTGGCTATGATACGCGAGATGGGAATGCGAGAGCCGGACACCAGACGAATCAATCAGTTTCACATCAGAGGTGCGTTATGAA
>CAZGYZ010000223.1:0-4050 GCA_964530675.1 uncultured Nitrospira sp.
ATTGGGATTCTTGTCCAGCGCGGCCTCAATGGCGTCCTTCAAACTCAGCTTGAGAGCCGGCAGTTCCGGTGGAGGCTGCGGCGATGACTCGGCAGCTTGGCTGTGCCCCCCACAGAGCAGGCCCGCCACAAAGCATAGCCACGTCACGCGCGCGCCGATTTTCATGCGATCACATCCCCTTCACGAACAGCAGATCGTTATTTCGTTTATTTGGTTTGTTTCGCTTGTTTGGTTAAACGAAACTAACCAGAAGAACCCAATAAACCAAACAAACAAAATAGACCAACCGAGCCAGCCATCACGGACGCTCTGCCGACGAATAGTGAAACTCCACGGTGCACGCCAGGCCGGCGGAAATCGCATTGTTCGGATTCGGCATTTCCAGGCGCACCCCAAACGTACCACTGGCACTGTCGACGACTTTGTTCACCACTACGATCTTCGCTTGAAGAACCGGCTGCCCCTTTCCTTCCGGACGCACCTCGGCTCTCATGCCGGCTTGCAACTTCCCGAGCAGCGAGAGCGGCGCGAACACCTCCACCCGCAATGGGTTGAGCTGCGCCAGCTTCATCACAGGTGTTTGACGGGCCAATTCGCCGGGAGACAGCAACCGATCGACCACCACGCCGTTGATCGGGCTTCGAATCGTACGCAGATGCAATGCCGCGGTGGCCCGATTCAATTCCAATTCGGCCTGGCGCTTCTGTTCCGTCGCCTCCCGATATGCCACTTCCGCCAAGGCCTTTTCCGTCTGGGCCTCGTCGACTTCGTGTTGGGCAATCGAGTTGGTTTTGAACAATTCCAAAGCCCGTTCGAACTTCCGCCCCGTGAATCCGATCTTCACCTGACTGCTCTTCAGCGCCGCTTCAGCCTCCGCCTTGGCTTTCGTCAACGCCACGGTCGCCTCTTCAAAGCTCGATTCGAGCGTCAGGATCACCTGTCCCTTCGTCACCCAATCTCCTCGTTCCACCGGTACCGTCTGGATGAGTCCCTCCACCGGAGTCCCGATGGAAATCTCGTCGTAGGGCGTGATCACGCAGGCCGTTCCCGTTGCCCATGCAGCCGGCGCCGTCAGGGCATAAAGTCCCGCTGCGACAATCAGGGTGGCCGTCACACACAGCCCTTTCAGCCGCCATCTGTGTGGCTGTCTCATTTCCTGACATTCCGCTAACATGTCCATTCGATCATCCTATTCAATTTTGCCCGCATGACTCATTCCAATCGCCCGGAAAATGCGAGCGAAGTTTCCAACGAATCCTCATGCCGCAACAAATCCCGGCGAATCCGCGCATTCAAGGACTCGGCCGACAACTGGGCCTGCCGCACGAGGAACACCGCCGATGTCCCCTGCAGCGGCTTCCCTCGACTCACCAGCGCCCGGGCCGCCCACCGCCACAGCAGGCGGCGTGACGTGGTCATGATCTCATCCTCCAGGGACGCGACAATCTCAAAACTCCCAGGATCACCCTGACGGCCGCTGCGGCCATAGAGCTGTCGATCGATGCGCCCGGCTTCGTGCCGTTCTGTGGCTACCACGTGCAGCCCTCCCGCCTCCGCCACCTTCGGCAACAACTTGATATCCGTGCCGCGGCCCGCCATGTTCGTGGCCACCGTGACGCGACCCGGCAGACCGGCCTTGGAGACGATATCGGCCTCTTCCTTGTCCTGCCGGGCGTTGAGGACGACGTGCGGGATTCTGGCCGTCGTGAGTTTCTCACTCAGGATCTCCGAGGCCGAGACCGACCTGGTCCCCACCAGAACAGGCCGCCCCTGTTTATGGAGTGTCGCGATATGATCGACGATCGCCTCCCACTTCTCCTCCGCCGTCGAGAACAGCCACTCTCCCACACACTTCCGCTGCCGCGGGCGGTTGGTTGGAACCGTCACGGTCGCCAAGCGATACACTTGCCATAACTCGGTGGCGACTTCCTGGCCCGTGCCGGTCATACCGGCCAACCACAAATACCGGCGAAAGAACCGCTGGTAGGTGATCCGGGCCAGCGACGCCTGCATCGGCGTGAGCGGGCATCCTTCTTTCAATTCGATCATTTGATGGAGGCCCTGTTCCCACGACCGGTCCTCCATGATGCGCCCCGTGTACTCATCGATGATCTGGACCTTCTCGTCCCTGACGAGATAATGGGCATCGCGATGGAACAAATGGAGGGCCGTCAGCGCCTGGCGGACCAGCTCTTCGCGCCGCCGCGGCCCGGACCAGAAGCCGGTGAGATCCTTCGTCCGTTCCGTCAACAGGGCCTGGCCATCCGGCGTCAAGTGAACGCTCCGTTCCCGTGGGTCGATCTCAAAATCGGACCCGCGTGTGAGGGCACGCGCGAGTTGCAACGCCTTCTCATAGAGCGGCTTCTCCGGCACCTGCCCGCCGCTGTTGGCGATAATGAGCGGCACCCGGGCCTCATCCACCAGGATACTGTCCGCCTCGTCTACGATACCGAAGCACAATCCGCGGAGCACCAAACTCCGGAGTCTTGTCGCATCGCCATACAACTTCTCCAGCTGGAGTTGAATACGATTGGGCTGCCGTCCCACGGCCAGACGATCACGCAGATAATCGAACACCAGTTCCTTGTTCGTGCAGTAGGTCACATCACAGGCATAGGCCGCACGGCGCGCCACAGGGCTCTGCTCGTGGGTGATGACTCCCACCGTCAGGCCCAACATCTGATAGATCGGCCCCATCTCTTCCGCGTCTCGCGCGGTTAGATAATCGTTCACGGTAATCAGATGCACCGGCACGCCGGCCAGAGCTGCCGTCGCGGCTGCCAATGTGGCAGTCAACGTCTTTCCTTCTCCCGTCGCCATCTCGGCCACACAACCATTGAGTAGAACCCACCCTCCGAGAACCTGCACGTCATAGTGCCGTTGGCCAATCGTCCGATGGGCCACCTCCCGCACCAGGGCGAAGGAGCGAAATACCAGCTCGTTGCTGAAACCCTCGAACCGGAGTCGCTCCCGCAATTGCACGACCTCTTTGCGCAGCTGATCATCGCGCAAGCCGGACAGAGTACGGCCCTGTTCTGCGACCGGCCCTACCACATCGGTCCTTGTCGCCGTACGCTCCCGGAGCCGCCGCATGATGGGGCTCGCGAACTTGACCCCCTGACGGTCGAACCAGCTCTCACGTGGCACCGCCCGTTCCGGATAGGCACTATGCAGCGCCGTCTGTTGACTCGCGATATCAAACATTGAATCGCGACAAGAATAATTGTCGTCCCTGGCGATACCACTGGGCCATGAGCGGTGTCCATCCATGATCGAAGCGCACATACACGCGCCCGCCGACATTCACCACACCCAGCTCGACGGGCAATTGAAGATCCATTTGAAAGACTTTTCGAAGGGCCTTCTGGCCCTTCGGATCTTTTGGGTCCATCTGTACTTGTCCGCCGCCATCACTCCCGAGCGCCGGACTCGGCAGTTCATCGCTCGCCGCCGGTACCAGCCGAGTCACCCCTGCCTCGATCGGGCTGACCAGCCGTTCGGCCAAGCGCACCTGGACATGGTTCGTGCTGTGACGGATCAGATCGATATCGGTCTGATCCACGACTGTTCGCACGGTCAACGTATTCAGATCCACCACATGGGCCAGCACGTCCCCGCGATGCACGAATCGACCAGGCAAATCATCCACGCGCGAGACGACCAGCACACCGTCAACTTTTGCGATAATCACGAGATCCTGCACCTGTTCTCTCGTGCGGGCGAGTTTCTCTTCGACGTACCGCTTTTCCTCTTCCAGGATCTTCGCCTTAACGAGGTTTTCCAGAATCTGCTCGCGAATGCGCGCGTTGATCTCCCGGAGGCGGGCCTCAAGCACGGTGAGCTGCGCCGTCAGCACGGAATCCTTACAGACCACCAACACATCGCCTCGTGACACTTTCGACCCTGGAATCCCCACGACCTTCTCGACAAACCCGTCGGCCCCGGCACGTACGATCGCTTCGTCCGGAATCCACACGACACCTTCCGCGCGCGTGCGAAACGGCACAGGGGTAAAACAGAGCGCCGCGATGATGACCGCCACCGTTCCAC
>CAZGYZ010000224.1:0-2018 GCA_964530675.1 uncultured Nitrospira sp.
GCGTGGAATGGCGGCCTTGATGCTTTCGCTAGGCCCAGTTCTCAACGCGTAGCCCGGGGACGCGGCGAAACTCTCTCGCATTGTTCGTCACGAGACGCACCGAGAGGCTGAGCGCGTGAGCGGCAATTAAGAGATCCATCGATCCGATCGGCGTCCCCTTCTGTTCAAGCGTTGCGCGGAGTCGCCCATAGGCGGCGGCTGCATTTCGGTCGAACGATGCCACCTCGAGTGGAGAGAGAAACTGGGCGAGGGCGAGACGATTCTTCGTGGCATGCCGGCTCTTACTCACGCCGTATTCGAGTTCTGCTACGGTGATGCTGGAGATTCCGATGTCGCCGACCGGATGCGTGAGGAATTGTTCGAGCGCGGAGGGAGGGTGCTGCTTGATGAGATAGATGCAGATATCGGTATCCAGCATCAGCTTCATGCGAAAGGCCGCTTCCGCTTTTGGATGGCGGGTTGCCGACGGCCCTGCTCCATGAAGTCCGCCGTGAACTTCGTTAGGCTGTCCATGAGCGGAGCCCACGAGAGCTTTTTCGGGCGAATGACGAGGGTGTTGCCGCGTTGCTGAATCTCGACTTCGTCACCGTCAAGCTGGAACTCCCGCGGAATTCGGACTGCCTGACTATTCCCACTCATAAAGAGCCGTGATTTCTTTGTGGCCATGAAAGGCGCCCTCCTCCAGTCCTATTTGTATATACGCGATGATATACGTGTCTGCAGAATGAGTCAATGGATCGTCCGGTGATCGCTGCTCTCTCGTCGAACCAGGTGGTGCCCCCTGTGCGCTTCGATTTCTCGTTATTGCGTGCATCGTTGATTTCACGGTTGCTGCCGTCTATAGTTTGCTGACTGTTGCGGGCATAACTGGTTCATCTGGTTGATTTGGTTTATTTGGTTTATCTGGCCAGATTCGTTCAACCAAACAAACGAGACAAACTAAATAAACCAAACAAACCAACTATGAATCGCCTCATCCAGCATAGTGCCATCGTACTGTTTGCCCTCTGCCAGGCCTTGATTATTTCTCTTGTCCCGGCCTCGGCGGCTGAGCAACCGGATGTTGCGCAGCGTCACTACGAGCGAGGCGCTGCGCTGCTGAAAAAGGGCGACGTTGCTGCGGCATCCGAGGCTGCCAGGAAAGCCATTGAGATCAATCCTTCCTCAGCTGAAGCGCACCACCTGTTGGGCATGATCTATTTCAGAGAGAAGAAGCCGGCTCAGGCTGTCGATGCCTTCACTCAGTCGCTCAAGTTGAAGCCTGCCTACCCCGACGCTTTAAACGATTTGGCGAAAGTCTATCGGATTCAGGGAAAATTGGCCGAAGCAGAGCAGGCTCTCAAGCGGGCAATCGAGGCCGATCCGCGCCATGCCGACTCGTATCTCCACTTAGCCAAGCTGTATGAGCGACGTCGTGATGTCGTCGCGGCCACCCAAACCTATCAAGCCTTGTTGGCCGCTCATCCGGGCCACCGTGATGCCTTATATAACCTCGCATTGCTCTATGAAGCGCAGGGAGACGGTCGTAGGGCACAAGAGGCGGTGGGCCAGCTGCTCAAGCTCGATCCCAAGTATGCCGATGCTTGGTACCTTGCCGGACGGATGGCGGAGAAGAACAATGTGCCGGCTGAAGCCGCCCATTCGTATAGCCAGGCTATCGCGGCGAAGCCCTCGTTCGTGGACGCGCACTATAACCTTGCGTTTATTCATCGGAGCCAAGGCCGGTCAGTGGAAGCGGAGAGGGAATTCCTCGAGGTCTTGCGGTACCGGCCCGAGTATGCCGAAGCGCATATGAATCTGGGTGTGATCTACACTGGATTGAATAGGCTTGACGAGGCGGAGCAGTCCTACGAGCGAGCCGTTGCGCTGAAGCCGAACTATGCTGAAGCGCACTACAACCTGGGTGTCTTCTATGAGTTACATCGGAAAGATTTGCCGAAAGCGCTTGCCCAATATCACGCGTACCTGGATCTCGGTGGACGCGATGATCGTGTGAAACGGATCGTCGGGTCCGGAGG
>CAZGYZ010000224.1:2118-4032 GCA_964530675.1 uncultured Nitrospira sp.
TTACCAATAATACGGCCACGGCCGCCAAGAGGGGCTCCAATAAGGCCCCCAATAGGGCCCCGGTCCCATATAGGGGCGGATGCGAGGGGCCATGTCTTCCGAGGCGGCCCACACTTGCACATGCTTGATGTCGATGACGGGGTAGGTATAGTCGACTTCATCCAATGGCAGGGTGACGGAACCGGAGACCGCGCCGGTCACAGTGACTCTGGTCCCGGGTGGAATGGTTGCGGGATCGAGGAATTCTTGCTGGAGCGCAAGGAAGCGGCCTTGTGACTGGGTCAGGTCGTATCCAGGGCGTGCCGAACGGTCGAGTGGCAACTGTAAGATTTCGATCCTCGTGCCATCTTTCTGCCGTCGGGCTGTCAGCACTTTGCCGCCGAAGACTACCGATTGACCTCGAAAGGAGTTCGGTGCTGCCTTGACTTGGAGGAAGGTGAGCGCCGGTGTCTGTGCGTCCGAGCCATCCCCCGCCTCTTGCATCGAGGCACAGCCTGCGAGAGTCACGAGCAAGGCTACGGCAGAGAGCAGTGTGCGAGATAAGAGCTTGTCCGACATGGCCACAGTATAACAGAGAGTAAGTTTGGGACACATTCGCTATAATGAGCGATTAGCGTTGAACTAAGAAAGGAGTCGATATGGTGAAAAGACGGTGTGTGCAATGGGGCTTGGCAGTCTGTGCGATTATGTGGACGGTTGCTCTCCTATGGGTCTCACCGGCCACCGCCGTGCCCCTCGATTTGAATGGCAAGTTCGAAATCCTGACGGGTGAAGTATCGACACATACGCCCGGCAAAGTGAAGTTGATCGAGTTCGCCGACTTCTATTGCCCGCATTGTCACCTCTTCGATGAGACAGCGGTGCCGCTGCTCGTGAAAGAGTTCGGCAACAAGTTAGAGATCACGATGGTCGGGTTTCCCGTCATTCGCGGAAAGCTCCCGACGGCATTCGATATGTATGAGCAGGCCAAAAAGATGGGTAAGGGCAACGAAATGAGAACGGTCTTGTTTCGCACGATCCACAAAGACAAGATTGACGGAGTGCTGGATCGCTCGTTACGGGAAATTCTGATTAAGGAAGTGGGACTCGATCCGAAAGTGTTTGAAGAGGGAATGGCCAGCGGAAAGCCGGCCAAGGCTGTTGAAGACGGCAAGCGGTGGGGAGAACGGATTAAGGTGTCATCCACTCCGTCGATCTTGTTGGACGGCAATATCAAAGTCGATGGCGCGAACATGACACAAGAAAATGTCTTTACGGTCATTCGCAGCATTCTTGAAAACGATGCGAAGAGGTGATCTCGAAAGTTCTGAGTGTTGAGTTCTGAGTTCTAAGTTTTCGGGCCTATCGTAACTCAGCACTCAGAACTTTGAACTCAAAACTCCTTCTGAGGGAAGATGGCGATCGATCCAATCTGCGGAATGACGGTCGATCCGGCGACTGCAGCCGGAAGTCACGACCATCAAGGACAACGCTATTACTTTTGTGGCCTGTCCTGCCTGGAACGATTCAAGGCAAATCCGGAGCGGGCGATCCAGCCACGGCCAGCTAGTTCCGCTCAGCCGACCACAAGAAGACCCCTTCCGATGATGCAGCCAGCTCCGGTTGCGACCGGGCCTGCCTCCAGCGATCCCGTGTGCGGGATGACCGTATATCCAGCCACTGCAGCTGGTTCTTATGAGTACCAAGGGAAGACCTATTACTTCTGCGCGACGAGCTGTCTCACCAAGTTTCGGACCGATCCGATCCACTATCTGACACCTCCTGAGCAGCGCATTCCGCTCGTCGTGCCGGTTCCATCCGGTGGAGTAGTGGAGTACATCTGTCCGATGGACCCGGAGGTGCTTGAGACCAAACCGGGAGCTTGCCGGATTTGCGGGATGGCGCTGGAACCCAAAGTCGTCTCGCTCGAAGATG
>CAZGYZ010000225.1:0-3993 GCA_964530675.1 uncultured Nitrospira sp.
CGCCTTCATCCCCGTAGCAAGCTACGGGGTATTCGGCGAAGGAGAATAAACAAGAGAAACCAGTCGGTCCTCGCACGCCACATCAGCAGTTCGAAACCCAGAACCCTATTCCACATTTGGGGGTATCGACAGAAGTAGAGGTGGCTCAGCCTCTCTCTGATTCTTGTCCCATGATGCACTCCACGCCAACACCAGAAGAGTCAGGGCATTGATAGACGCATCTTCGAAAAAAATTGATCGAGACTTGCCGCGGTCATGGGTGCCAGTTAGGCGTCGTCCATTCAAGAGGACTCTTACAGGGGGAGGAGCGAACATCAAGGGATTTGTCCCCTCTTGACTCGGTACCATAGTACAAGGTGTAAGATTCCAAATATCAACAGGACAGATGATGTGATGGCACCGAAACGCACGATCGGTCAGTTGGCAAAATCTGTCGGGGTCAACATTCAGACGGTCCGGTACTATGAACGCCTTCATCTGCTCGGCCCAGCATCGAGAGCGTCGTCGGGGTACCGACTATATGGTCCAGATGAAGAACGGCGGCTGCGGTTTATCAAGAATGCGCAGGCGTTGGGGTTTACGCTGCGGGAGATCGCCGAGTTGCTGAACCTGCGCGTGAGTTCGCGGGCACGATGTGGCGATGTGCAGCGGAAGGCCAAAGAAAAATTGAAATGTGTGGAAGCCAAGGCGCAGGACTTACAGGCCTTGGCCCGAGCGCTTGAGCGCTTGATTCGGTCCTGCCGAGCCGGCCAGCCGATGGATCACTGCCCGATTCTCAAAAGCTTGGAAAAGGGAAAGGGCGCGTAGGTTGAATGCAGAGCACGGAGGTGACGTCCATGTGTCCGTGCGAGGAAACTTCCTCCAAGACCAGACAGCCAAAAAGCTCTACAACGATACTCTCGGTCGGTGGATTGAGCGCAGCGTTGCTGGCTTCTGTGTGCTGCATAGGGCCGTTGGTCTTCGCGGCGCTCGGTGTGGGGATCGGGGCCACGGGATTCTTGGCCAGTGCGGCCGGATTATTAAAGGGACTTTTGCCGTATCGTCCGGTCTTCATCGGCCTGACGATACTTCTGTTGGGCATCGGCTTTTATCTAACCTATGGGAAGCCACAGTCCGCAGTATGCGCGCCAGGAGAAGTGTGTGCTCCGGGAACTCGGAGTGGTGTGAATCGGGCATGGTTCTGGATCGTGGCGGCGTTCGCGCTGGTGCTGATCCTGGCGCCCTATTGGTTGGGGCTGTGACCATTCGTAGCTCATGAGATGTGAAGTGTGAAACGTTATTCGCCGGCATGCTCGCCCTCTTCCCATTCGAGAGAGGGACAGATACGGGCGGAGTAGGAGGTGATCGGCAATGTGGAAGCTCATTCAAACGACGATGCTGGTCGGTACCATGACGCTGAGTTTGTTCGGACTCCAGGGATTTGCGGCTGAGAGCCAAAAGCTACAGACGGTCACTCTGCAGATCGACGGGATGACCTGTGGGGGCTGCGTCAGGGATGTCAAAACCGCGCTCACCAAGGTGCCCAGTGTCAACTCGGTGGAAATCACCGTAGGAAAGAAGGGGCTGTTCTTCTTAGATTACACGGACGTGCGCGCCGCTGTAATCTTCGATTCGGACAAAACCGGTGTGGCGGCGTTGATCAAGACTGTCGAAAGCGCCAGCACCGCGCTGTCGACGTACAAGGCGCGAGTGCTCAAAGAATAAACGCGAGGGATGAGGCGAGAGGAAAGGGGACATCATCATGGAGCAAGCGACGAACGTTGAGGCTGGGTTATTTGCCGAACTCAGAAAGCTGAGTCCCAAAGTCACCGGCGGGCTGTTGCGAATGCGGCAAGAGGCCTATCGCGATGGAACAGTAGCAGCCAAATATAAGCTGCTGACCGCCATGACCATTTCGATCGCGATTCGGTGTGAACCCTGCATCAGGGCCTATGTCAAGATGGCGCATGACAAGGGTGCCAGCCAGGACGAACTGATCGAATTTCTCGAAGTCGCAATGACGATGCAAGGTTGTCCTGGGGAAGAATGGGCACTGAAGGCCTACGCTGTCTATAGGGAAAGTGTCGATCATGGACCGGGTCTAGATACATCAGGTTGCTGCGATCACCAGACGATGCGCCAGGGCGATGAGAAGGTGACAGGCTGAGTGTCGAGATCTATGCTAATCGGACGATGATATTGCCCTACCAGATCAATCCAGCGCGCGTGGCTTCTTTAGTCACACCCATTCCACTGGAAAGGATGGTGGACGTGTTCGCACAGCCGACCGAACCATTGTGTATATAAGGAACAACGTTGACTCCTAGGATAGACGAGGGATAGACTGCCGCTATGCGAGTACATTCTCAGCGCTCCCTTTCTGTTCTAGCGGGCACACTCATCGTGCTCTTTTTCACGTTGAGCTTCAATGCCTACGCCTGTCTCCTGCCAGTGAATGACTTCACCGCCGGAGCAATGGGGGATGGCTGCTCGACCCCGGATGAACAACCTATCTATCAGTTCTGCGATACGTTTAAGACGCTCGGTGTGCAGTCTGCCGATAGGCTCCATCTCAACAGTGACTGTCAGGTTCTTTGTCCGGAAGACACTGCCTCGCTCGCGCTTCTAGCCGTCCTTACCTCTCCCGGCAACCGTTTGTCCGATCATCCTACGGTCGGTCCTCCACAGGATCTCCTGCTCAAGATTTCCGTGCTGCGCATCTGATCTTCCTCTTCCGCGATCCGTCGTAGTTTCACTGTCAAAACGTTTGTCGTTCGAAGCCTGGTCTTGGCGGACCAGTTCATTGTCTATGTGTTTCTCGCTTGTAAGGCCGGAACACAGACTGAGCGTCGAACCTGTGGGAACACTGGGAGGGCCTTCGCATGAGATGGCATGGACAACTCCATGGTCTGACCGTCGCGATCGTGTTCGTCATATTTCTTAGTAGCACGCAATCGAAGGCACAGGATGCCGATTCTGCGCCCAGAGATAGGCTAGTGCTGCCGGAATTGATCCAAGAAGTCTTGGCTCGGAATCCCGAACTGTCAGCGACTCGTAAGCAATGGGAAGCCGCAACAAATCGGATTGCGCAGGTACGGTCATTGGATGACCCAATCCTGTCCCTCCAATTGTGGAACGTCCCCCAGCCCTTCAATGTCGCGCGGACGGAGAACCATATCTTCGGTCTCTCGCAGAATCTCCCCTTCCCCGGCAAACTCGGGCTCAAAGGCGAAGTCGCCAGCCGTTCTGCTGACATGACCGAGCAAGCGATCCGTGCAAAGGAACGGGAACTGGTCGCCCGCCTGAAGCAGGCCTATTACGATCTGTTTCTCATGCAGAAGACGATCCAGATTCATCATGAACAAGTGGAGCTGCTCAGGCAGTTTTTTGAGATCGCGAATGCGAAGTTCCGTGCAGGGAAAGGAAACCAGGCCGATGTTCTCAAGGCTCAAGTGGAGCTGTCCCTGCTTCAGCAGCAGCTTCCCGTCCTGGAACAGCGTCGGAAAACTGCCGCAGCGATGTTGAACACGCTGCTCGATCGGGATCCTTCATCACCCTTGGGCCTCGCGCAAGAACCCTCTCCACTGCCGATCGAGAGGCCCCTCGACGATCTGCATAACCTCGCGCTCAACGACAGGCCGGAGCTTAAAGCCGCCGAGCTGGATGTGCAGCGGAGCGAGCAGTCCCGCGCGTTGGCCCAGCGTCAATACTATCCGGACTTCAATGTAGCGGTTCAGCGCTTCCAGAACTATCAGGCCAATGATGGATTCGGCGCCTATGTGGCGATGAGCATCCCCTTCGCCTTTTGGACCAAGCCGAAATACGACGCAGGGGTGCAGGAAGCCGCGGCTGCAGTTTCAGTCGCACAAGCGCAGCAACATACCTTGGAAAACCTGACTAAGTTTCAGGTCAACGACCTTCTGGCTAAGTTTCGGGCGACCGACCAGGTGGCCATGTTATACCGCACGACGATCCTGCCACAGGCCGAGCAGAGCCTGGAATCGGCGCGCGTCG
>CAZGYZ010000226.1:0-3977 GCA_964530675.1 uncultured Nitrospira sp.
ATTGGTCCCACCAATTTGAATAATACGTTCCCACACCATCCATCTCTCGGAATATATAGGTAAGGAAGAGTCGATGAAGGAATTACTGCGAGTCGTCACGCTGACATGCATGGTAACGGCTGGAGTCGGCGCATGGGCACCCTCTGGGTATGGTGAACCCTACGAATTAAGTAAGAACGACGTGATGGACCCCAAGACTTTGAAGAGTGCCGAGATTTCATTGTTTGGAGTCAAGTTGGGAGATCCCGAAGCCAAAGCCCTAGGCTCTCTCGTAAATGAAAAAATTCCCGGAGTAAAAGTGGAACAAGAAGCCTCGTTTATCTTTTTGCTCGACCAACGTAAACCGACCGGTCCTATGGCTGGCGTGCGCATTCAGGACGGCAAGGTCGATCTGATCTTTATTAATAATCGATTTTCCTATAAGACTCGAGGAATTTTTCGCAACGTGTTGAACAGCGAGAGCCCTGACGATGTACGAAAACTATTGGGGCAGGAAGACTACGGGGACGAAAACGTGATGGGGGCCATACTCGCCTACGACAAGCAGGGATTCGTCATCAACTATCTTGGGAAAGATGTCAACGTGGAGTTTTCTCCGCTTCGATAGCATTGCGGATAACTCTCAGGCTACGACGGCCCCCTCGCCTCTGCCTACCTGCATGTCGACTGGATCAAACAAAATATTCAATGCAGAGACTCGGCTGCCTGTAACCCATAGGCAATGAGACTCGTCGCAGTGTTCCAGCGCCGCTTGGAGTTGAGGATCACGAGAAGAAGATCGCTCCCGTTCTGGGAAACCTTGGCGATGAGGCATCGCCCGGCCTTGGAAGTGAATCCGGTCTTGATACCTTCGACGCCAGGAATACGCCCCAGTAATCTGTTCGTGTTGTGCAATACATAGGCGCGGTGACCGCTGACAGGGGTAATGATCGCGCGTTCCTCACGGACTAACTGCCGGAAAATCGGTTGATCGAGAGCCATGAGACTCAGCGTGGCAAGGTCTTCAGCCGTCGAGTAATGGTCTGGATTATCGAACCCGCAGCCATTGCTGAAATGTGTATCCGCTAAGCCAAGCTCTTCCGCCTTGGCATTCATGAAGTCCACGAACTGTGCTTCGTCGCCACCCACATGCTCCACCGCTGCCAGACAAGCATCGTTTGCCGACACGATCAACATGGCCTTCAGCAGATCTTCCAATCTAAAAACCTGCCCTGCCTTCACGCGTAAATGCGTTTTGTGAGCCCGTGCGGCATTGGGACTAATCGTGACAAGATCATCCAACTGTCCCCTTTCTAGAATGACCAGCGCCGACATAATTTTCGTGAGGCTGGCGGGGGACATTCGCTTTCCAGCATCGTGTTCATACAACACACGACCGCTCTTGAGCTCCTTGAGAAGAATACCATGAGCTGGAGCGACTCGCCACGGAGGGAATTGGTGCGGAATAATCGCGGTTCGGACATGCGCCGGTTGAGCCTCTACGCTCTTCGCAAGAGCGATGGACGGCGTAAGGGCCTCGACACCGATCAACATAAGACCGATGAGCACCAAGGCAGCATGCGCGAGAACTGGCACCCGATGGAACCTTCTGCAATCTCTTGTCATGATGAACCTGTCGCCCCCACTCATAGTGTAAACGATTCCCTCACCTTTCCTCCGCGAAACCCGCTGTCGATTACCTTATGAAAAAAACGGAGCAGATCAGCGAGGTCTATCCAGAACCCGCAATTCAAACAACGGGCATAGAGTCGCCGATTCACGAGCGTATAGTGACGCTCGACCATCATGCAGCCCTTACACCTCAAACAGTGCATCGTTGCGCCTGTCTTCAGACTCTGTGTCTACCGGAGTCGATTCATCACCAACGCCAAGCAGCCTGCCAATAATCCCCCGCCGACAATCGTGGTGCCAAACGAGAGGTACGCACTGGCCCCGCTTCCCGGAGCGGTTCCGTCAAGCAGCTCTCGCACACCTCCCTGTACCATCAGCACAGAGAGGGTGAGCAATGCGCCGATTGCAAACCACCATCTAAATGATCTCACCAGTGTCCTCGGAACAGAGCGCCAAGAGGCCTGTGCGGCGCTCATCAGGCACTGTAGCCGAGGGTCGACAGGCTGTCAAGAAGACTGGTATTGATGACTCACTCCATGATCGATAGATGGCGTACGCGCCTCACGGGGAAGGCGCGACGGGAGTGGATGCCGCTTTCAACCCTCGATGGAGAAAGATAGAGACGCTTCCGTTTCCGTTGTCCGCTGTCACAAGTCCAGGCTCTTCAGCCTCCTTCGTTGTGACACGAAACGTCGCGAGGGCAAAAGGACCTGGCTTTGTCCTGTAATTTCTCGGCGGATATTCGAAAGTCCCGTCGCCACGGCCAAAGAGAATGGAGAGATCACTCGATTGAAGATTGACAATGGCCACGTCTGTAAGACGGTCGCCGTTGAAGTCGCGAGCGAGCCCGAAGTTCGGTCCTGCATCGGCACCGGAATCGTGCCCTGGCTGGAAAGTCCCATTACCTATTCCGAGAAAGGTTGTGAAGCTATCCTGCACGCCGTTGATGACAAGTAGATCGCGGATCCGGTCACGGTTGAAGTCGGTGAAAGTCACCCCAAGCGGGCGTTTCCCCGTCCGATAGTCGGTGGGAGGACGAAAGGTGCCATCGCCATTCCCCATCCAAATAGAGACCGCATTCGACATCGGCCCTCCGTTCGTCACAGCCAAATCGATCTTCTCATCGCCATTCAAGTCGGCCAACGCCGCCGATGTGGGCGTATCGCCATATTCATACTGCACGCCATGGGTGAATTCACCGGTGCCGGTTCCCAAAAAAACCTTGATCTTGTCGTTCCTCAGCGCGACCACGAGGTCTGGAGCCTGATCGCCGTTCAAATCGTCGCTCGCGATGGCAATAGGAGTCCGATGCACGGGATAGCGTGGCCCTTCTTCAAATTTTCCATCGACCCGCCCGAAAAGTACGGCCACTTCGTCGCCCCCGGAACAGGCCAACACCACATCGGGATACGAATCGCGGTTGAACATTCCAAGGGCAAGCGAGCGGGGCTCCTTACACACATTCAGCTGAACTTGATCGTGGAAGGTACCGTCACCGTTGCCTAGGAGAATCGAAAGGGTATTGCTGCCAATATTAGTTGTCACCAGATCGGTAAAGCCGTCCTGATTGACATCCGTGGGGGTGACAGTCGTCGGGTTCTTCCCTACTTTGTAACTGGCAAAGTAGTAAAAAATATCTGGCGGGGAGTAGGGATCTTGCTTGGTACAGCCGCTTGCCAGAAGCAGAAAGATACTTGTCGCTATGACGGCAAGATTCTGGCCCGTATGCCCGTCAGCGGCTTTGGTCACACCCACCTCTCGAGTGAGGAACCGCTGACATGGTGATTCGTCCATATAAGCACGCGCCCATCGATCAAACCTTTCCGCTTAAACAAATGAGGTCAGTATACAGACCACCGCTTTCTCTTGGCAATCAACCAAGCCACGCAACGATCCCTGCCAAAACGGATTTCCCCAATCCTGGCCTGCTCATCAGCGGCTTTGAAAACGACGCGGTGTTTGGGGTACAATGCCTACCTTCGTAAGGAGGAATCCATGAGCAAGATGATGAAAATTGAATTGTCGATGTACGGAATTGCCGAGGTACTGCACTGGTGTCACGACCGAAATAAGGGCCGCGTCCCCGGAGTGGACACAGCAGCCTTCGACAAAATGAAGATGCTTTTAGCTGAGAAGCCCCAGTCAGGCGATTATTTTACCCTTGATCAATTCTGGAAGAAGCGGGCCACCTTGGACCTGACCGAAGATGAGGTGGCCACAATTGATCGCTGTCTCTACGATATCCCGAATTTCGATAGCGAGCCCCTCCCGCAAATCCGGCATAAGTTCTGGCCGCAACAGACGGCAGCCCACTGAACAGCAGGGGCCGTTCTCAAACGGCCCCTGCCTCTACCTCTTAGCGATTC
>CAZGYZ010000227.1:0-3948 GCA_964530675.1 uncultured Nitrospira sp.
GATATAGGACCGCCTCCGTCCGAACGGAATTGGCAGATTGGGGTTACACCAAGCTATAGCAGCGGGAATTTCGGGACGAGCACGACCAGTTCATTTTTCTCTGTTCCAATTTCGATTCGTCGGTTCTTTAAAGACGGCGATGTCGCCATTGTGATTCCGTTCGTTACAGCGATGACAGATGGACGAACGACTCTGGTCGAAGGCAATGCGGTTCGAGTAGACGATGGCGGTGGCAATAATTCAGGGCCCGGTGGCGGCGGTGGTGGCGGAACCCCTGACGACGGTGGATGTAGCGGTAAGGATTTCCCGGGTATCCCAGGAAATGCTCGAACCTGCGGGACCACCAATCGATTGGCGGGACAGAATGTGACGACGTCCGGTCTCGGCGACATCATTCTCAGGGGCCGGTATTATGTTGTTGAGGAAAAGGACTGGACCCCCCTCATTGCAATCACGGGCCGCTTGAAACTGCCGACAGCCGATGAGACGCGCGGGCTTGGGACTGGCAAGATGGACGAAGGAGTTGGAACCGAAGTTTCCAAGCGTTTGGGGGACAACTGGATGACGTTTCTCGATGGAGGCTTCAACATCATTGGCCGACCGGAGGGCCTGAATCTCAGAAACCAGTGGTGGTATGACGTCGGAGGGGGCTATTACTTTATGCAGAACCTGTTTGGCAGTGTCTACTTCGAGGAATACCGGTCGCTCGTCTCAGGAAACCCCAACATCCGCGACGTCTATTTTGCTATGAGCTATAGGGCCTCCTCAGAGTGGCGTTTCAATGGGGGAGTCTCCGTGGGACTCTCCAACGGAGCTCCCGACAACACAGTGTCCGTCGGTACCAGCTACCGTTTCTAGTAGGATGCTGAAAAAGTCCTCCGGCATGGAGAAGGCTAAGGCCAAGGTCAAGGTTGAGGTTCAGATGAAGAAGATTCGGTCTTCACTCAGCCTTGACCTCGACCTTAGCCTGCCCGTTCGCGGTAGCTGCGCCGGAAGGTCTTTTTGACCATCTTCAGGGTGTTCCCTTGCCATCCATGATCGCGTCATCGCCTGTTTCTACATCTCCCTCAAATCCTTTCAACAGCTTACGAGCCCTTTCGAGGGTGTTTACGCCCGGCCTCGTCTTACGTCTAACAGTGCAGAGAGGTAGCATAAGCAGGTCGATAAAGGCCATGTCGGATCAGCGAGCATGGCCATGCAGATAGATCACGGCAGGCCGGACGATGAAGCCAAGCTGATTGCACGGAGCCTGAAGCAAGATTCCGATGCTTTTGGGCAGCTGGTTGAACGATACGCGACAGTCATTGTGAACTTGGCCTATCGGATGGTGGGTGATAGGACTGAGGCGGAGGATCTGGCGCAGGAGACATTCGTCGCGGCGTTTAAGGCGCTGCCGAGGTTCAGAGCTGACTCGAAGTTTTCAACCTGGCTCTACCGGATTGCTGCGAATAAGTGTAAAGATTGGCTCCGGGCTAAACGGCCGGGGCAGGGGGTCCAGGATGTCGATGTCGATGAGGTGCTCGATGCCGGAGTGGCGGCGGAAGAGCGAACCCCGGAACGGCTCTTGTCGCAGCAGCAAGTCGCTGAGCAGTTGGATCGGGCGATTCAACGGTTGCCGCCGCTCTACCGTGAAGCCTTTGTGCTGAAGCATGTCGAAGGGCTCAGTTACGAGGAGATGCAGGAGATTGTCGGCGTGAATGCGGATACGTTGAAAATGCGCGTCTATAAGGGGCGATTGCAGCTGAGCCGGGAGTTAGTGGAACTAAAAGAGGCATAGGGATGCGAGAACAAGACTTACTGATTCAGCACTTTCTCGATGACGATCTGTCGCCGGAGGAACGGGTGACTTTTCTCCAGGCGGTGGATGCCGATCCGTCGTTGCGGCGGCGCTGGCTGAACCTGGAGTTGGTTGTGGCGGAGGCGACGCAGTTGCCCCGTCTCGCGCCGTCTGCGCGATTCCTCGCACAGGTGCAGGGTAAGTTAGCGCTCGCGCCCACCAGCCTGTGGGATCGACTCCGTGCGATGGTCACGGTACCGCGTACCCTGGAATGGAATTTCGCCGGCGCGATGGCGGCTGCCTCAGTGGTGTTGGTGGCAGTCGCAGGCCTGTTGCAGTTTGCGCCGGAACGGATCGTGGAGGTTCCAGTCCCGGTTACCGGGGGGCAAGCACAGACAGCATCATTTGTGCCAGGACAAGAGAGCAAGGTGTATGTGCGGCTCGTATTGCTTCAGCCCGATGCCCGGTCTGTTTCGGTAGCGGGCGACTTCAATGACTGGAATCCTGGCCAGACCAAGTTGGAACGGTCCGAGGGGGGGATGTGGACGGCGACGATCGCTCTGAAGCCGGGCCGCTATCAGTACATGTTTGTCATTGACGGCAAGCAGTGGGTCGCCGATCCATTGGCGGAAGAGGGAGCAGGCGATGGATTTGGGGCGCAGAATGCGGTGCTCGATGTCGCCATCTGATATTTCAGGCCAGTCCCTTGCAACGAGACAAGGGGTTGGGTACTCTCCCTGGCATGGGGATGCCATTAGCGAGATTCACCCGCCTCCTGCGAGGCGTCATGGCCCTGTGCATGATCGTCAGCCTGTCGTCCTGTACGAAGACGGTCAAGCCGGAGTTGCCGAAGCCGGTGGCAGGCGGTGTGCGATTCGCGCTGTTGGCGCCGGAAGCCAAGCAGGTATCGCTGGTGGGCTCTTTTAACGGATGGGTCGGAGAGGCAACCCAGATGAAGATGAGCGATGGGACCGGTCTCTGGTCGGTGGATGTGCCGTTGGGAGAGGGAGAATATACCTTCATGTATCTGGTTGATGGTACACGGTGGGTCACGCCGCCGATGGCAGAAGATTTTGTGACGGATGGATTCGGACAAACGAACGGAATTTTGATCGTCCACTAAGACTATGAACAAGCGAATCGACATACAACTGTGGCTTCTCTGTCTAGCCTTGTGGCTGCCTGCTCTTCCAGCCGTGGCAGAGCCGCTCTCGATGCAAGATCGAGAGGCGATCAATCGGCTGAGTACGGCGCGGGGTCACTCGGCGGAAGAGGTCAATCAGTTGCTCAATCAAGTATCGAGGGCCGGCGAAAGAGGCCTTCCGACCGAGCCGTTGGCGAATAAGGTGAAAGAAGGGTTGGCTAAGGGCGTGGAGCCAAGCCGAATCGATCCGGTGTTGAAACAGATGGTAGGGAACTTTGAGTCGGCCCGAGAGGTTTTGCAAGAGTCGGTGGCAAAAGGGATGGTCGATCAGGATCAAGGGAACCGTCAACGAACCATGGAGTCGTTGGCCGAAGCATTTAGCCGTGGCGCCACGACCGATGAGGTACGCGATTTGGCGCGAAGCGGGCACCAGCAAGGGCAAAGAATGAGTCAGGACATGCTGGGGAGTGGTGCGAAAAGTTTGGCCGTGATCAAGGAAGCCATGATTCCCTCGAAAGACGGCGCAGCGGTCGTGGCGGAGGGCATGAGGCAGGGCTTTCGTCCGTCCGAGTTGGCGGATCTGGCTCGTGAAATAAAACGGCATGGACAAGATTTCCGAGAGGGGCGCCTCACCACGGAATCCGTTCGCGATCAGATCTCCAAAGGCGATCGGGGCGATCGGCTGTTCCGCGACCAGGGGCACAGCGGATCCGGCGGCGGAGATCGGATGGATCGGAGCGGAGGTTCGGATCGCGGGGGGCGGGACGATCGCAGTGACCGTTCTGACCGTGGTGGCGGCGGCGGTGGCCACGACGACCGAGGTGGGCGATTGGACGGTGGTGGAGGTGGCGGCCACAGCGGGCGGGATCACTAGACTTTCTTCTTTTTCTTTCCATTCTCTCAAATCCTAGTACAGTGGGGGTAGCCCGGGGGTACGCGCGACAAGCGCGAAATGCGAGATTTGCGTGACGTGTGAGCCTATGCCTGCTCGTCGCGCTTTTCCCGCCAGTCTCGCCCGTCTCGCTTA
>CAZGYZ010000228.1:0-3896 GCA_964530675.1 uncultured Nitrospira sp.
GTTGGTATAGCGGCGAGCCTGGTGAAGGTTGCGGCTACCGGATAGGTGGCTGCGCCGACATGGTGCAGCGCTGCCTCTCCACTCCATCCATTGTCCCAGTCCCCCCGAAATCCCACGTTGTACTTGAAGCGGGGGGCTCCTCGTCTCGCAGTCCCTAGGAACGACTGGCCGATCTCCTGATAGGAATAATTCGCGAACCCGGTCAGCCAGCTCGTGGCCAGGAACTCGATGCCGGCTTCACCTCCGTAAATATCGGCTTGCCCAGGATCATTGATGAACGAGGCAGTCGAGGCGGAGATATCGCGGTTAGTGACCAGATCCGAAAGATGATTGAAGAAGAGATCCGCCCGCAGCCGGAGCCGATGTTTGAAGAACCATCCTTGATAGCCCGCTTCGTACGAGATGATTTGTTCAGGGTGAAGATTCGGCGCACCCTTTATAAAGGTCGTGGTCGTGAAGATGAACGGCACGGTGGTCACCGCCTGCTGATCCGCGTGGGTTTCAAAAAGAGTCGGCGGCCGGTACGCGGCCGAAGCCGACGCTCGAAAGGTGTGCTCGGGTGAGGCCTCATAGATCAGGGCGACGCGCGGGCTCACCGTGGGATTGATGAAGGTGTCGAGGTCGTAGCGGAGCCCGGCGACCAGGGTCAGCGACTGCGTTGCGCGCCACTCGTCTTGGAGATAGAGGCCCAGACGGTTTTCCCGGCTGAAGGCATCTGTCGCACTGCTTGAGAGGGAATTGTGCCGGTAGTTGATCCCATAGATCAGTCGATTTGAGGCGCTGAACTCGATAGCATGCTGCGCTTCAAGGTTGTAGGTGTTGCTCCTGAAGGGCATAATGGAACTCCCGTCCCGATCCGTGAGGCGGATGAAGTTTGCAAGGAGTGGATTGAGCGTGTTCGTGGGGGAATCCCAGTAGGCCGACCACGACCCGCGGAGAAAAAAGTTCCCGCGCTCGTATGACACATTGGCGTATCCCAGTGAGGGGCGAGTCGACACGGACACAGTCTCTCCGATCGGGCCGTCGAATCGATTGACGTCCACAAAGCCACCCGACAGGAGCAGCTTCGCATCGCTTGGCAAGGCGTACTCAGTATGGACATTAAACTTGTTCGAGCGGAACGCCAGTGCGTCCCGGTTCCGCCACTGCTGGTTCTGATCGCGGCCGATGGACAGGCGATAGCCGAAGTCCCCGATCTTGTTGGCATGAATCGCCGCGCTTGAGATGGTGCCGAGCTCCC
Organism: uncultured Nitrospira sp.; assembly: GCA_964530675.1. Classification (GTDB taxonomy): domain Bacteria; phylum Nitrospirota; class Nitrospiria; order Nitrospirales; family Nitrospiraceae; genus Palsa-1315. The sequence goes on from CAZGYZ010000228.1 coordinate 1,241, forward strand.
CGCCGCCGAACTGCATGGTAGTCCCCTTCATCTCTTCAGGGGACTTGGTGATGATATTGATGATGCCATCGAAGGCATTGAACCCGTAAATCGAGGAGGCCGGTCCCTTTAAGACTTCGATGCGTTTGATCTCGGGCAGTGTGACCGGAATAGCCTTCCACCACACGACGGCCTGTACATCGACATAAATCGAGCGTCCGTCGACCAAGACCAGCATCTTGTTGGCAAAGGACTGGTTGTTTCCTCGGGCACTCACATTGAAATCAGCTCCGCTTACTTGCATGACATCCATGCCGGGAATACGCCGCAAGACCGTAGGAATATCCGTCGCGCCGGAATGTCGAATATCCTCATCCGTGATGACGTAGACATTCGCCGGTGCCTTCGAGATGGGCTGTTCGTAGCGCGAGGCGATGCTGACTGTTTCCTCTTCCTTGATCAGCTCGAGTTCCGGAATGAGAGCCTGATTGGGCTGAGGGCTCAATTCCCCCGTGTAACCTGGGATAGGTGCTTGAGCGATAATCACCATTGTCAGCATGGCAAGCAAGAGAGATTTTCGAGGGCCTGTGAGTCGTGTCATGTGTGTTCCTCAGCACCCGTTGTGATGGAGGGAGCGTGACGGGCGATGGGGAATCTATCACAATACGCGTCTGCTGGAGAACGACGCGAAATAGGAAGGAGCTGGCTGGCTAACCAGGTGGATGGAGGGACGGTGTGACTCCATTGGGTGGATGGACATGCCATCGAGGCGCTTTCTTACCGTTCGTTCTCGGCATGATGGTCGCCACCAAGAATGTCGAGCATTGCCCAGATGAGTGAGACCATCCCCATAAACAACAGTGTTTCGATAATCCACAATGTCATGGCCGACGTTTTCCTTCTTATTGGTTCTTGTTGGTGGAATGGCCGTTATTTAAGATGTCGTTAACGACCATCAAGATGATCCCCGCCAACATCGTAAGCAGCCCAATAATGAGCACCTCTAGGATTACCTCAATCATGACTGTTTCCTTTCATCAATAGATCAGTCATTGCATACGCACTATCCAGCAAGCCGCATGCCCAATGTGAAATACCAGACCTTCGCTCGTAGCCTGCGGCTTTCCCAAGAATTGACCAGAGCGCAGGCTACGACGAGAGGATGGAAAGCGGTTTATGTGAATTGAAAATGATTCTGGAGTGAATCACATTTGGTTACTGGATCGATGGGGAAGTGCTGAAGAATGCGGAATGAGAAATGTGAAATGCGGAATGAGGGATTGGGGAGCGCTAATTAATTCTGAATGTGGAGTGTGGGATGAGGAATGAATTAGCCGGAAACGCTGAAAGAAGAGTGTTGAGCACTGGGAAGTTCTGAGTGTTAAGTTCTGCGTTGGCACGCGGGCAGAGGGAGAAAAGTTCTGAGTTCCGAGTGGGAACCAAAAACTCAGAACTTAACACTCAGAACTCTCAACTCGGCGAAGATGGTCATCATCAATAGCGGTCGAGGATGATCATCCAGATGGCCCCGACCACTCCAATAAGCAGCCCAACCATCATGATCTGACCGAATAGTTGTAGCATGGCTGCGTCTCCCTTCAGAAAAACTCCAGTGTTTTTGAAGGTTCCTGCAAGCCGCATATCCAGCAAGCCGCATGCCTAATGTGAAATGCGTATGTCCTCTGTCGTGCTTTGTGGTTTTACAAGGACTTCGCATAGCGCAAGCTACTACATTGAAGGATGGAAAGCGGTCCAGGTGAATTGGAAACGATTCAGCACTGAATCATATTTGATTACAGGAGGGGGGAAGTTCTGAGTTTTGAGTTCTGGGTTCTGAGTTGGCAGTCGGGGGAGAATGCGGAATGAGGAGTGTGGAATGAGGAATGAGTCGGCCAGAAGAGATGACGGTCTGGATTCGAAGTTGGAGGTTTTTGGATCTTCGAATTCCAAATTTCGAATTCCAAATTTTGAATCTCGCCAGTCTCGCGCGAATTTGGCGGACGATTACTTCTCCGGAGGGGTCGACTTGAGATCCCACTCTGCCACGCCGTTGAGGCCGACCTGTTTGAGCAAGGCCGCGCGCATACGTCGCAAAGAGGCATCCTGCGGATCGGTCTTGATGAGATCGCAAAGACAAGAGATGGCGTCATACCAAAACCCACGCACGGCATTCCGTCTGACGCTTTGGCGGTCGCAGCTCAGATCGACTTCCATTTCCACGAGGCACGTACTGAACTCACAGCGTTCGATTATGCCGCCTGCCACAATATCCTGCGACGGTGAGTCTGGGTTGCGAATCGCGGAGATGTACCAGCGATATTGCACGTCCGGTTCGAGTTTTAGACCCAACTCTTTGAGATTAAGGGATTGGATACCTGCCTGAACCGGTGTGGGAATCGGGCCTTCATAGTGCGGTTTGACCGATCGGGTGTCGATGAGTGTAAATCGTATGGGCAAGGACGTCGGCTTGGAGAGGAACCAGTTTAAGGACGGCGCCTGCTTCACCGTCAGGCCGACATGGTCGGGAACAAGGGCCACGATCTCAGGATCCTTCCCCTCCGTACCGCGCAAGCCGCCACCCACGCGAGCACGCGGTATGACTTTATTCCGAGGGGTATAGATCGGCAACGAAGACTCTTCCGATTGGCTCGTTGGGGCCTGGACCCCTTGATCGGCA